>NZ_JBNFNU010000608.1:0-1695 GCF_057364445.1 Xanthobacter sp. BG11Y11_SDJG | reverse complement strand
GGCCGCCATCGTGCCGCGCGCCACCGTCGCCGGGCGGGCGCTGGTGGCGGTGGTGGCGATCATGACCTTCCTCGCCTCCCTCACCATCGGCACCGCGCTGGCCGTGCGCGCCACCGCCGCCACGTGGCGTGCCGACGTCAAGCGCGAGGTGACGATCCAGATCCGCGCCGGCGAGAAGGCCGCGACCGACGCCCAGGTCCAGGCGGCGGTCGATCTCGCGAAGTCCACCCCCGGCATCGCCGGCGTCCATGTGCTGACGGCGGAGGAGACCTCCCGCCTGCTCGAGCCCTGGCTCGGGGCGGGACTGGACCTTGCCGACCTGCCGGTGCCGCGCGTCATCGTCCTGCGTCTCGACGGCAGCGGCCAGGCGGACCTGGCGCGGCTCAAGCGCACTTTGTCCGACCGCATCCCCACGGCGACCCTGGACGACCATCGCGCCTGGTCCGAACGGCTCGGCCTGATGGCGCAGGGCATCACCATCACCGGCATCGGGCTTCTGGCGCTGGTGGCGCTGGCCACCATCCTCACCGTGGTGTTCGCCACCCGCGCGGCGGTGGCGACCAACCGCTCTGTCGTGGAGGTCCTGCACTTCGTGGGCGCCCGCGACGGGTTCATCGCCGCCCAGTTCCAGCGCCATTTCCTGCGCATCGGCGCCGAGGGCGGGCTGATCGGCGGGCTCTCGGCCTGCGCCATCTTCCTCGCCGTCGCCTTCCTGCCGCGGTCGGGCCTCCTGCCGGCCGCCGAGGATCAGTCGGCCTTCCTCGGCTGGCTGGATCCCGGTCCGCTGGGATTTGCCGGCATCGGCCTCGCGGTGGTGACGGTGGCGCTCGCCACCGCGCTCACCTCGCGCGTGACCGTTTACCGAACGCTGAGGACGATTCAATGATCGGCTTGGCGGCGCGCGACCGGCGGCGGGAGCGTCCTCGCGAGCGCCGCATTCGCGCGTCATGGTCTGTGCCATGACCCTGTCCAACGGAGCCCTGGCCCGCGCCGGGCGGAGAAGGAAAAGCGAAGGGGGTGGACGCCGCCGGCCGCGCACGCTGCTGCGTCGCGCGGTGACGCTGGCGGTGCTCGCGGCCGGTCTCGCCGCCGTGGCCGGGCTCGCCTGCTTTCTCGTCTTCACCGCCCAGATCGCGACCCGCGAGCCGTCCAGCGTCAAGAAGGCGGATGCCATCGTGGTCCTCACCGGCGGCGCCTCCCGCATCCCTGATGCTTTGGCGCTGCTGGCGGAGGGCCATGGCCGGCGCCTGCTGATCACCGGCGTCAACCCTTCGACCTCGCCCGACATGCTGCGCGAGAGCCTGCCGGTGGGCGACGCCGACCGGCTCATCGCCTGCTGCGTCGATCTCGGGCACAAGGCCTTGAACACGCTGGGCAATGCCATCGAGGCGGCGGAGTGGACGCGCAGCCAGAGCTTCCGATCGATCCTGGTGGTCACCAGTTCCTGGCACATGCCGCGGGCGATGCTGGAGCTGGAGCGCGCCTTGCCCGAGGTGGAGTTTGTGCCCTATCCCGTGGTCTCCACGCGGATGCAGGCGGAGCAATGGTGGCGCGACCCCCCGACCTTGAAGCTGATCGTCAAAGGAAATTTCCTCAAAATACGTCATGGCGGCGGCCAAAGATCCGGCCGGCCCAGGCGGTGGCTGCGCCCCGGCGCGCAGGCGCGCGTCGCGCCCTGAGCCCCGGCGCCGGGTG
>NZ_JBNFNU010000607.1:0-1702 GCF_057364445.1 Xanthobacter sp. BG11Y11_SDJG | reverse complement strand
CGCGGCGAGGCCGGCCGCCACCAGTTCGGCGGCGGTGCGCAGGGCTGCGGCGCGCGCGTCGCGGGCGGGGCTGGGCAGGCGATGGACCGACATGACGAAACCGGGGGGCCTCTCAAGAAAAGGTAGGCTTGCAGGCGGGAGCCGGCGGGCGCACCTATATAGGGATAAGGATAACATCGCCAATGTGCGCGCCCCATGGCCCCGCCTGGGCGCGCGGCGCAGCCGGAAACCGGCGCGCGATGGAGGACACGATGCCGACGCTCGACACCGACATTCTCGCCGCCGCCGAGGCCTGGACCAAAGAGGGCCGCAAGGTCGCCATTGCCACCGTGATGGAGACCTGGGGCTCGGCGCCGCGCCCGGTGGGCAGCCACCTCGTGATCGACGCCGAGGGCAATTTCCTCGGCTCCGTCTCCGGCGGC
Organism: Xanthobacter sp. BG11Y11_SDJG; assembly: GCF_057364445.1. Lineage (NCBI taxonomy): Bacteria > Pseudomonadati > Pseudomonadota > Alphaproteobacteria > Hyphomicrobiales > Xanthobacteraceae > Xanthobacter > Xanthobacter sp. BG11Y11_SDJG. The sequence goes on along the minus strand of NZ_JBNFNU010000607.1, from coordinate 1,280 downwards.
TGCGTGGAAGGCGCGGTGGTCAGCGAGGCCGGCGAGGTGATCGCCTCGGGCCGGCCGAAGATGCTGGAATTCGGCGTCGCCGACGAGACCGCCTGGCGGGTCGGCCTGTCCTGCGGCGGGCGGATCAGCGTCTATGTGGAGCCGGTCGCCTAGAGCACGCGCCGATCAGCTTGCCCTGCAAGCTGATCGGATAACGCGTTCTCTCTCATAAGCTAGAGAGCGATTCACCGATCAAATTGATGCAATTTGATCGGATCGCGCTCTAGAGCACGCGCCGATCAGCTTGCCCTGCAAGCTGATCGGATAACGCGTTCTCTCTCATTAAGTTAGAGAGCGATTCACCGGCCAAATTGATGCAATTTGATCGGTGAATCGCTCTAAGACGGCCGGCAGCGGAAAGGCACCCACCATGCGGCTCGATCTCCTCGCCGCGCTCAATGCCGAGCGCGCCGCCCGCCGTCCGGTCATCCTCGTCACCGAGCTTGAGAGCGGCGAAGAGCGGCTCGTCACCGCCGACGCCATGGCCGCCGATCCCCGTGCCGCGGCGCTTGCCGGCGCGCTCGCCTCCGGCAAGAGCGGCATGGTGGGGGAGGGGGCGGCGCGCGCCTTCCTCACCGTCCACGTGCCGCCGCCGCGCCTCCTGGTGGCGGGGGCGGTGCACATCTCGCAGGCGCTGGCGCCCATGGCCCGCATGGTGGGCTTCGACGTCACCCTCATGGATCCGCGCACGGCCTTCGCGACGCAGGACCGCTTCCCCGGCGTGCCGATCCTCGCCGACTGGCCGGACGTGGTGCTGCCTGCCTACCGGCTCGATCCCTTCACCGGGCTCGTGGCGCTCACCCATGATCCCAAGCTCGACGACCCGGCCATCGCCGGCGCGCTTGAAGCCGGCTGCTTCTATATCGGCGCGCTCGGCTCGCGGCGCACCCACGCCAAGCGCGTGGAGCGGCTCGCCGCGCAGGGCTTCAGCGACCGGCAGATCGCGTCCATCGCCGCGCCCATCGGCCTCGACATCGGCGCATCGAGCCCGGAGGAGATCGCCGTCGCCATCCTGGCGCAGGTGATCGCCGCCTGGCGCCGGCCGGAGCGCGACGGAGCGGCGGCGTGAGGTTCGGTCCGCTTCCGCTGGACGAGGCCGAGGGCGCCATCGCCGCCCATTCGGTGCGCGTGAACGGGGCGGTGATCCGCAAGGGCACGCGGCTCGGCGCACCGGAGATCGCCGCGCTCAAGGCTGCCGGGCTGGCCACCATCGTCGTCGCCTGCCTGGAGCCGGCGACGTC
>NZ_JBNFNU010000606.1:0-1708 GCF_057364445.1 Xanthobacter sp. BG11Y11_SDJG | reverse complement strand
CGCCGCGCGAGAGGACAGCCGCGCCGCGCTGGCGCGCGTCAGCCCGGCGGGCACCGGGACAGGAAGCAGGATGCCGGAAGAGACGATGCCGGAAGAGACGATGGCGGAACGCAAGACATCGGGGAGCCCGGCATGAGCGGCGCGCCCACCGTGCCCGCCTATGAGCGCGACGGCGGCGCCATCTATGCGCGCTCCTTCGCCATCATCCGCGCCGAGGCCGACCTCTCCCGCTTCTGCGAGGACGAGGCCGACCTCGCCGTGCGCATGATCCATGCCTGCGGGCTGGTGGAGGCGGCGCAATTCTTCCGCTTCGGCCCCGGCTTCGTCGCCGCCGCCCGCGCGGCGCTGAACGCCGGCGCGCCAATCCTGTGCGATGCGCAGATGGTGGCGCACGGCGTCACCCGCGCCCGCCTGCCGGCCGGGAACGAGGTGATCTGCACCCTGCGCGATCCCGCCGTTCCCGCGCTCGCGGAGAAGCTCGGCACCACCCACTCGGCGGCGGCACTGGACCTGTGGCGCGACCGGCTGGCCGGCGCCGTGGTCGCCATCGGCAATGCGCCCACCGCGCTGTTCCACCTTCTGGAGATGCTCGACAAGGGCGCGCCGAAGCCCGCCGCCATCCTCGGCATGCCGGTGGGCTTCGTGGGCGCCGCCGAATCGAAGGACGAACTGGCGCAGAACCCGCGCGGCGTGCCGTTCGCCATCGTCGCGGGCCGACTGGGCGGCAGCGCCATCACCGCCGCCGCCCTCAACGCGCTGGCGCGGAGCGGCATATGAGGGGCCATCTCACCGGCGTGGGCGTCGGCCCCGGCGATCCCGAGCTCATCACCCTCAAGGCGGTGCGCGCGCTCGCCGAGGCGGACGTGGTGGCCTATTTCGCCAAGGCCGGCAACGTCAGCCACGCCCGCACCATCGCCGCCGCGCATATCGCCGAGGGCACGCCGGAGCTGCCGCTGCTCTATCCCGTCACCACCGAGATCCACCGCCACGATGCCGCCTACCGCGCCGCCATCGGCGCCTTCTACGACGTTTCGGCCGCCGCCGTCGCCGAGCACCTTATGGCGGGGCGGCGGGTGGCGGTGCTGAGCGAGGGCGACCCCCTGTTCTACGGCTCCTACATGCACCTGCACGTGCGGCTCGCGCCGCGCTTTCCCGCGACCGTCATCGCCGGGGTCACCGGCATGTCCGGCTGCTGGTCGCAGGCCGGCACGCCCATCGCCCAGGGCGACGACGTGCTGATGGTGGTGCCCGGCACCCTCGACGAGGCCGAGCTGACGCGCCGCTTCCGCGAGGCGGATGCCTGCGTGGTCATGAAGGTGGGCCGCAACCTGCCGAAGATCCGCCGCGCGCTCGCCGCCGCCGGACGGCTGGAAAAGGCGCTCTATGTGGAGCGCGGCACCATGTCCGGCTGCGCGCTGGTGCCGCTGGCGACCCGCGAGGAGACGCAGGCGCCCTATTTCTCCATCGTGCTGGTGCCCGGCTGGGAGCAGGCGGCGTGAGCGGGCGCCTCACGGTGGTGGGCCTCGGCCCCGGCGCGGCGGAGCAGATGACGCCGCAGGCGCGCGCGGCGGTGGAAGAGGCGGATACGCTCTACGGCTACGCGCCCTATCTCGCCCGGCTGCCGGCGCGCGCGGCCAGAGCCGCCACGCCTCCGACAACCGCGAGGAATCCAGCGACAGCGGGCGCGGCGGCTCGATGCCGCGGCGGC
>NZ_JBNFNU010000605.1:0-1710 GCF_057364445.1 Xanthobacter sp. BG11Y11_SDJG | reverse complement strand
CGCGCCGCGCCGTGCGACGTGGTCCGCAGCGGCGAAGGCGGCCGCAGCGCGCGGCTTTATGCGGCCCCGCTCGGCGGCGGCGAGATCGCCCTGTGCGCCATCGACACCAGCGAGCAGAAGGCGCTGGAGGCGCAGTTTGCCCAGTCGCAGAAGCTCCAGGCGGTGGGGCATCTGGCCGGCGGGATGGCGCACGACTTCAACAATCTGCTCACCGCCATCATCGGCTATTGCGATCTGCTGCTGGTGCGGCACCGCCCGTCCGACCCGTCCTTCCCGGACATCATGCAGATCAAGCAGAACGCCAACCGCGCCGCCGGCCTGGTGCGCCAGCTTCTGGCCTATTCGCGGCGGCAGACCCTGCGGCCGCAGGTGATCGAATTGTCGGACGTGATCGCCGACACCTCCGAGCTGCTGCGGCGCCTCATGGGCGAGCGCATCGCGCTGGAGGTCGAGCACGGGCGCGGCCTGTGGCCGGTGAAGGTGGACCTGAACCAGTTCGAGCAGGTGATCGTCAATCTGGCGGTCAATGCACGCGATGCCATGCCCGAGGGCGGAACGCTGAAGGTGCGCACGCGCAACGTTCCGGCAGACGAGGTTTCCGCCATCGGCGCCAAGGACTTGCCGGCGGGAGATTACGTTCTGGTGGAAGTGGAGGATACCGGAACCGGCATCCCGCCGCACATCATGGACCAGATCTTCGAGCCGTTCTTCACCACCAAGGAGGTGGGCAAGGGCACCGGCCTCGGGCTGGCCACGGTGTACGGCATCGTCCAGCAGACCGGCGGCACCATTCTCTGCTCCAGCGTGGAAGGCCAGGGGACGACCTTCCGCGTGCTGCTGCCGCGCCATGCAGGCGCCGTCGACGCCGAGGCCGCCCCGGCCGCCGATGCGCGTGCCTCCGATCTCACCGGCCAAGGCACGGTGCTGCTGGTGGAGGACGAGGACGCGGTGCGCGCCTTCGCCAGCCGTGCCTTGACCGGTCGCGGCTACCACGTGCTCACGGCGGCGAGCGGTGTGGAGGCGCTGGAAGTGATGGACAGCTGCGGCAAGCGCCTCGACCTGGTCGTCTCCGACGTGGTGATGCCGGAAATGGACGGACCCACTCTGCTCAAGGAACTGCGGGCACGCGATCCGCGCCTCAAGGTGGTGTTCATCTCCGGCTATGCCGAGGAGGCGTTCGCGCGCAACCTGCCGCCGGGCGAGGATTTCGCCTTCCTGCCGAAGCCCTTTTCCCTGAAGCAGCTGGTGGCGGCGGTGGGCGAGGCCATGAAGGCGTGAGGGCCGCGGCCCGCTGCTGGCAGCCGCCGGGTGGCCGCGGCGCGATTGAGGCAGGTCATTTTGTGCGGATACGGCCCGCGCAAGTCTGAAAACGGCCGACATTCCATGCGCCTTACTTCGGGTAACGCATGGACGGGGCGCGGCACAGGCTTCGCTCCCGATGGAGATGAACATGAAGCAGCAAGGGCGGTGGGGGGCAGCGGCCTGGTCGCGGCTTGCGGTGGCGCTGGTCCTCGCGTGGACCTCCAGCCTCTATCCCGCTTTGGCGCAGACGCCCGCCGGCACCGGCTCGGCGGCCGGAATCCGGTCCCCGCCGGGTCGGCCTCGACGGCAGCGCCGGCCCAGCCGGCACCGGGATCGGGTGCCGCCGTCCAGACCCCCGCCCAGACGACCCCGGCCGCATCGGGCACGGCCGTCGCCGGCCGATGCCGG
>NZ_JBNFNU010000604.1:0-1726 GCF_057364445.1 Xanthobacter sp. BG11Y11_SDJG | reverse complement strand
AGGGCGAGCGTTTGGGTCGCGCGCGATCCGGCTCGATTTCGGCCGCCCGGAGCAACCCTCTTGGGAGACGGCGGCACCGTCCAGAAACCAAACCGCCCGGCACCTGTGGCGCCCGGGCGGTCGGTGAACCACGCCATGGCTGCGCTTGCGGTCAGCAGCGCAGGCTGGCCATCAGGCCGCGGGGCGGACGGTCTTCTCGACCGTGGACTTCAGCGGCTCGGAGGTGTCGGCCGCCACCTTCTGGGCCAGGGCGGAAAGGTCCTTGGCTTGGGCGGAGACGGTCTCGAACTGCTTGCGGGCGTGGCCGGTGGACAGCTCCACCGCCTCCGCCAGGGTCTTGGCGGTCAGCAGCGCGTTGAAATAGTCGAACGAGGAATTCATGTTGGTCTGCAGCGCCTCGAGCATCTTCACGTTGAACGCGGAGACGCCCTTGCTGGCGGTGGTGCAGCTGTCCTCGATGGCCGCGTTCACCTGCTCGGCCGAGGTCTTGAGCTTGTCGTAATTGTCGCGGCAGGCGGCGAGGCCCTTCTCGGCCACATCGCGCATGGCCGGCGGCACCTCGAAGGCGGGCATGCCGTTGGCGGAGAAGGCCTTCTTGGCCGCTTCCAGCTGGTCCTGATAAGCCTTGATGAAGGTGTCGTTCATAGCATCCTCGGGTCGCTCGGGGGGGCGGCTTTGGGAGGACGGGGGCGCGCGCGGGACGGGTGGCGCAGTCGACCGTCCGGCAAGCGAAAGGCGCTACGCGACACGGCTCCGGGCACTGGCCCTGACCCCGCGACCCTTATAATCGAGGCGTTCGTGCGGCGCAAAATCATTTTGCGCCGCACAACAATTTAGGTAACGAGAAACCGCCTACTGACGGAAGTTGGGGTCGACGGCCTGATCGGCGGTGGTCTTGGCATCGCGCATGGCGGACTCGCCCATGGACTTGAGATCCTGAGCCGCATCCTGGGCGTTCTGGGCCGCCGTGGCGCTCAGCGTCTTCACCCGCTCCGCCAGCGCGCGGGCGTGCTCGTCGAGGTGCGCACCGTGTTCTCGCCCAGCGCCTTGGCCTCGGCGCCGAGCTTTGGCCTGCTCGGCGACCGCCTGCATCTGGCTGGAGAGGAACTCGGCCTGCAGGCTCATCATCTCCTGCGGGCTCTTGGCGGCCACCAGCTTGTGCAGGAAGTCGAAGCTCGCCGCGACGTTGGCCTCCATCAGGCCGATGGTCTTCTGGCGCAGGTCCTTCATGGAGGTGCGCATTTCCTCCAGCCGACCCTCGCCGTCGCCAACCGCGTCGCGCGCGCTCTGGAACAGCGTCTCGAACGCCTGCCGCGCCTGGGCCACATTCTTCTCCGCGATGGCGCGCATCTCCGCGGGCAACTCCAAGTCCGGACCGATCTTCGTCATGGGCGTCACTCCTCGGGTTGGGGCCGGGGCCGTCGGCCGCGCGCCCTCGCGATCTTAGTATGCTCCGCCCGCACCTCGGCAATATGAAAGAGGTCAAATTCGCCCGATTGCGGCGGCGTTAATCATTGCCCGCCACAATAGCCGGCCAAGCAGGCACGGCGCCCGAGGCAAGCTGGAAGGTATTCGCGGACCAAGACGATGACGGAGACGAAATCACGTCCCCTTGACCTGTCCGGACCGCGCCCGGAGGCGCTGGCCGCGGCGTCGCCGCCCGCCTTCCTCGCGGATGCCGAGCGGGCGCGCGTGCTGGACGCGAATGCAGCCGCCATCCGCCTCG
>NZ_JBNFNU010000603.1:0-1729 GCF_057364445.1 Xanthobacter sp. BG11Y11_SDJG | reverse complement strand
CGTCCAGCCGCGCAAGGCGCCGTCGCGCTGCCCGACCGGGTGCTCGCCGCCGCCCAGCCCGTCGCGGCGGTTCCTGGCCGGCGCCATCCGGCGCGTGGACCTGCCGCCCGGCGTGAAGCTCGTCGCCCTCACCTTCGATCTGTGCGAGGCCGGCGGCGAGGTCTCCGGCTATGACGGCGCCATCTTCGACTATCTGCGCCAGGAAGACGTGCCGACGACCTTGTTCGCGGGCGGCAAGTGGATGATGACGCACAAGGAGCGGGCGATGCAGCTGATCGCCGATCCGCTGTTCGAGATGGGCAACCACACCTGGTCGCACGCCAACCTCGCGGTGCGCACCGGCGCCGAGATGCAGCGCCAGGTGGACGACGCGGACATCGCCTATGCGGTGCGCCGGGCGGACGCCACCGCACTGGGCTGCGCGATGGCCGGCCCGGAGCGCACGCGCATGTTCCGCTTCCCCTACGGCTCGTGCAGCCTCGAGGCGCTCGCTTACGTCAACCGCACCGGCCACCTCGCCATTCAGTGGGACGTGGATTCGGGCGATCCCGCCTTCATCGGCGCCAAGGCGATGGCGGACCAGATGCTGGCCGCCATCCGCCCCGGCTCCATCGTGCTCATGCACGCGAACGGGCGCGGCAAGCACACGGCGGCGGCCCTGCGCCTGCTGATCCCGGCGCTGAAGGCGCGCGGCTACGGCTTCGCCACCGTCTCCGAGCTGATCGCCAAGGGACGGCCGGTGGTCGTGCCCACCTGCTATTCCATGCGGCCCGGCGACACCAAGGTCTATGACGATGCCGTGCGCCAGGGCCGGCGCGTCCTGCCGGTGCAGTGAGGCCGCGGGGCGGGCGGGATGATCCCTTTGACGGCAAGCTGAATCTCCGCTCTTTTGCATCCGAACCTCCGAGCGCCGGCGCCGTCGCGGCCCGGCCTCGGATCCGGATCGAGCCCGGCGCGCCGCGCCCAACCCATTGGCTTCCCGCCCCATGACCATGCTGAAGGCCCGCGAGATCGCCCTTGCTCTGCGCGAGGGCCGCACCACGCCCCACGACGTGCTGGAGACCTGCCTTGCCGCCATCGCCGAGAGGGACGGAGACGTGCGCGCCTTCTGCGCGCTGGACCCGGCGGCGGCGCGGGCCAAGGCGCTTTCGAAGGCGCGGGCCGGCGACTTCGCCGGCACGGCGCTCGCCGGCCTGCCGTTGCGGTGAAGGACTCATCGACACGGCGCGATCTGCCCACCGCCTATGGCAGCCCGCTCTTCGCCGGCCACCGGCCGCGCGCGGACGCCCCGGTGGTGGGGCAGGCGCTCAGCGCCGGAGGGCTGCTGCTGGGCAAGACCGTGACCACGGAATTCGCCTTCCTGAAGCCGTCCCAGACGCGCAACCCGCGCCGGCTGACCCATTCGCCCGGCGGCTCCTCCTCGGGCTCGGCGGCGGCGGTGGCGGCGGGCATGGTGCCGTTCGCGCTCGGCACCCAGACCGGCGGCTCCGTGGTGCGGCCGGCCTCCTATTGCGGCGTCACCGGCTATAAGCCGACCTATCGGCTGCTGCCGGCGCTGGGCATGAAGACCTTCTCCTGGCACCTCGACACCATGGGACTGTTCGCCGCGAGCGTGGACGACGTGGCGTTCGGCGGCCGGTGCGCTCACCGGACGCGACCTCTGCCCTTGACGGCTTCGGCACGCCGCCGCGCCTCGGCGTTCTGGCCACGGCGCGCGACGCATCGGCGA
>NZ_JBNFNU010000602.1:0-1730 GCF_057364445.1 Xanthobacter sp. BG11Y11_SDJG | reverse complement strand
TGCGGCGACGGCCTTCCGGCGGAGGCATAGCCGGCCCCTCCCCGCCGCTGGTGCGCATTCACGGCGCGTCGGCCTCGGCCGGCACCACGAGCCGTCCTGCGGCGTCGAACGGAAAGCCGGGATTGAAGGCCACTTCCCAGACATGGCCGTCGAGGTCCGCGAAATAGCCGCTGGTGCCGCCCCAGAACACCGTCTGCGCCGGCTTCAGGCAGCGCCCGCCCGCGGCGACCGCCCGGGCGATGACGCGTGCCGGTTCGTCTTCGTCCGCGACGTTGAAGGCAAGGGCGACACCGCCGAAGCCGGTGCCGGTGGCCTCGGGCCCGAGCTGCGCGTCCTCCGCCAGCGCGGCGGTGGGATAGAGGCCGAGCACGACCCCGCCGGCATAAAAGAAGGCAACCCCCGTCGCGCCGCGATAGCGCCGCTCCAGGCCCATCGCCGCGTAGAAGGCGGCGGACCGTTCGAGATCGGCGACGCCAAGCGTCACCAGGTGAAGCTTGAGGGCGGGCGCGTCCGGAGGCGCGGCGCCGGTTTCAATCTCGGATGTCATCGCATGATCCTCAATCGAACAGCGAAAGCTGCTCGCCCTTGGCGGCCGGGCGGCGGAAATGGGCGGTGGTGAGCTTCAGGCCGCGGCCCTCGAGACCGAGGCGCCGGGCGGCGATCTCGAAGCGCCGGCCGATGGTCCAGGCATAGGGACCGGCGCCGCGCTGGCGCTTGCCGAAGGTGGAATCATAGTCCTTGCCGCCGTTCATCTGCCGCACCAGCGCCAGAACGTGCCGCGCCTTGTCGGGGAAGTGCGCCACCAGCCACTCGCGGAACAGATCGGCGATCTCCAGCGGCAGGCGCAGGGTGACGTAGCCGGCCTCGCTCGCGCCCGCGGCCTTGGCGGCGTCGAGCATGCGCTCGATCTCCATGTCGTTGAGCGCGGGAATGATCGGCGCCGTGAGGACGGCGGTGGGGATGCCCGCGTCGGCGAGGCGGCGGATGGTGCCGAGGCGCACGTGCGGGCTCGCGGCGCGCGGCTCCATGGTTCTGGCGAGGTGCGGGTCGAGGGTGGTGATGGAGATCGCCACCTTCACCAGGCCGCGCTCCGCCATGGGGGCGAGGATGTCGATGTCGCGCGCCACCAGCGCCGACTTGGTAACGATGCCCACCGGATGGCCGAAATCGGCCAGCACCTCCAGTAGGCGGCGCGTCACCTGGTAGCGCCGCTCGATCGGCTGGTAGGGGTCGGTGTTGGTGCCCATGGCGATGACGCGCGGCTGGTAGGCCGGGTGCGCCAGCTCGCGCGCCAGAAGCTCCGGCGCATCCGGCTTCACGAACAGGCGGGTCTCGAAGTCCAGTCCCGCCGAAAGGCCGTGATAGGCATGGGTCGGCCGGGCGAAACAATAGATGCAGCCGTGCTCGCAGCCGCGATAGGCGTTGATCGACCGGTCGAACGCGATGTCGGGGGACTGGTTGCGGGTGATGACGGTGCGCGCGCGCTCCTCCGTCACCTCGGTGCGCAAGGGCGGCAGGTCCTCCAGGCTCTCCCAGCCGTCGTCGAACAGGATGCGGGCGGCCGGCTCGAAGCGGCCGGCGGCGTTCGAGGTCGCGCCGCGCCCGCGGCGCCGCTCCGCCTCCACAGCGGTTCCCGTCTCTCCGTGAAGCGCCGGCGGCACGGCGGGCTCAGGCGCGGCGCGCTCCTCGGCGAGCCGTCCGAGAATGCGCTTTGCCGCGTGTCTTTGGGT
>NZ_JBNFNU010000601.1:0-1737 GCF_057364445.1 Xanthobacter sp. BG11Y11_SDJG | reverse complement strand
CCGCCGCACCGCGCCGATCGCGGGCAGCCGCCGCATCTTCGATGCCGGCGCGCGCGGCTTCGTGGAGGCGCAGGTGTGGAGCGCGCCGCTATGGCGCCCGGCGCCGTCGCCGAAGGACCGGCGGTGATCGTCGAGGCGGAGACCTCCACCATCGTCACCTCCGCCTTCCGGGCGGTGATGCAGACCGACGGCACGCTGCGCCTCGACCGCCGCGCCAGAGGCGCCGCAACGTCGTCGCACACTTTCAGCAGGGAGGCCGTCTAAGCCATGCAGGCGCTGAGCGAAGTCGACTTCCAGATCCTGTGGAACCGCCTGATCGCGGTGGTGGAGGAGCAGGCGCAGACCCTGGTGCGTACCGCCTTCTCCACCAGCGTGCGCGAGGCCGGCGACCTCTCCGCCGGCATCTTCGAGGCCGGCGGGCGCATGCTCGCCCAGGCCGTGACCGGCACGCCGGGCCATGTGAACGCCATGGCCGAGGCGGTGGCCCACTTCATCGCCGACATCGGGCCGCAGAACCTCTTCGAGGGCGACGTCTACATCACCAACGACCCCTGGAAGGGCACCGGCCACCTGCACGACATCACGGTGGTCACGCCCTCCTTCCGCGCCGGGCGTCTCGTGGGCTTCTTCGCCTGCACCGCCCATGTGGTGGACATCGGCGGGCGCGGCTTCGGGCCGGACGGGCGCGAGGTGTTCGAGGAAGGCCTGCGCATCCCCATCATGAAGCTCGCGGAGCGCGGGCAGGTGGACGCGGGGCTAATCCGCATCGTGCGCGCCAATGTGCGCACGCCGCAGCAGACCGTGGGCGACATCTTCTCGCTCGCCGCCTGCAACGAGGTGGGCCACCGCCGCCTCATGGACACCATGGACGAGTTCCGCCTCGACGACCTCGACGCCCTCGCCGGCTTCATCTTCGCGCGCAGCCGCGAGGCCACCCGCGCCTGCCTCAAGGGCCTGCCGCGCGGACGGTTCGAGAACGAGATGCAGATCGACGGCTACGACGCGCCGGTGCTGCTGAAGGTGGCGCTGGACATGGGCGAGGGGACGATCCGCGCCGATTTCTCCGGCACCTCGCCCCAGAGCCCGTTCGGCGTGAACGTGCCGCTGGTCTATACCCGCGCTTATGCCTGCTACGGGCTGAAATGCGCGCTCGCGCCCATGGTGCCGAACAACGCCGCCTCGCTGGAGGCGTTCGAGGTCTCGGCGCCGCCGGGCTCGATCCTCAACGCGCTCGACCCGGCGCCGGTGGCGATCCGCCACGTGATCGGCCACATGGTGCCGGACCTGGTGCTGGGCGCGCTGCATAAATGCCTGCCGGAGCGCATCCCGGCGGAGGGCGCGGGCGCGCTGTGGAACATCCACATCAGCGCCCGGCGCCTGCCCGGCGCCAACGCGGCGGGGCCGGACGGCGCCGAGATCCTCATGTTCAACAGCGGCGGCACCGGCGCGCGCGCGACGCTCGACGGCATGAGCGCCACCGCGTTTCCAAGCGGGGTGCACACCATGTCGGTGGAGGCGACCGAGCAGGTCGGCCCCATCGTCGTCTGGCGCAAGGAGCTGCGGCCCGATTCCGGCGGCGACGGGCGCCAGCGCGGCGGCCTCGGCCAGACCATCGAGATCGGCGCGGCCGACGGCTACGACTTCCACTTCAACGCCCATGTTCGACCGGGGTGGACAACCCCGCCCGCGGCCGCGACGGCGGCGCCGACGGCGCGCCGGACGGGTGACGCTGACGAC
>NZ_JBNFNU010000600.1:0-1738 GCF_057364445.1 Xanthobacter sp. BG11Y11_SDJG | reverse complement strand
ACGGTGGCCAGCGCACGATGCCGATGGCGCGAAAGGACGGCGCGCGGCCCCCCGACCGGGAAGCCGCGCCGGACGCCGGCTCTCCCGCCGTCCGGCCGGGGTGTTCCATCTGCGGGTTCGAGGGGTCGGGCGTCACCATACCGGAGGTCCAAAATGAGCAACAAGATGTGGGGCGGCCGTTTTTCCTCCGCCCCCGACGCCATCATGGAGGAGATCAACGCCTCCATCGGCTTCGACCAGCGTCTTTATGCGCAGGACATTGCCGGTTCCAAGGCCCATGCCGCCATGCTGGGCGCCCGGGGCATCGTGGCGGCGCAAGATGCCGAGACCATCGCCAAGGGTCTAGACACGATCCTGTCAGAGATCGAGCAGGGCAAGCTCACCTTCCGGCGCGAGCTGGAGGACATCCATATGAACGTGGAGAGCCGGCTCGCCGAACTGATCGGCGCGCCCGCCGGCCGGCTTCACACCGCGCGCTCGCGCAACGACCAGGTGGCGACCGACTTCCGCCTCTATGTGCGCGACACCATCGACGCCCTCGACGCCCAGCTCGCCGACCTGCAGCGCGCGCTGGCGGAGAAGGCGCTGGCGCACGCCGCCACCGTCATGCCCGGCTTCACCCATCTGCAGACCGCCCAGCCCGTGACCTTCGGCCACCACCTGATGGCCTATGTGGAGATGGTGGCGCGCGACCGCGGCCGGCTGAAGGACGCGCGGACGCGCCTCAACGAGTGCCCGCTGGGCTCCGCCGCGCTCGCCGGCACCTCCTTCCCCATCGACCGGGAGGCGACCGCCCGGGCGCTCGGCTTCGACCGGCCGACGGCCAATTCGCTCGATGCCGTGTCCGACCGCGACTTCGTGATGGAGACGCTCGCCGCCGCCTCGATCTGCGCCATCCACCTCTCGCGCTTCGCCGAGGAGGTGGTGATCTGGACCTCGCCCTCGTTCGCGCTGGTCAAGCTCTCGGACGCCTTCACCACCGGCTCGTCCATCATGCCGCAGAAGCGCAATCCCGACGCCGCCGAGCTGGTGCGCGCCAAGGCCGGCCGCATCGTCGGCGCGCTCACCGCCATCCTGGTGGTGATGAAGGGCCTGCCGCTCGCTTATGCCAAGGACATGCAGGAGGACAAGGAAGGCACGTTCGACGCCTTCTCCGCCCTGTCGCTGGTGATCGCCGCCAGCGCCGGCATGGTGCGCGACCTCAAGCCCGACGAAAAGCGCATGGAGAAGGCCGCCGGCCAGGGCTATTCCACCGCCACCGACCTCGCCGACTGGCTGGTGCGCACGCTCAACATGCCGTTCCGCGAGGCGCACCACGTGACCGGGCGGATCGTCGCGCTCGCCGCCGAGCGTGGCATCGCGCTGCACAAGGTGCCGCTCGCCGACATGCAGCAGGTGGAGCCGAGGATCACGCAGGACGTGTTCTCGGTGCTCTCGGTGGTGCGCTCGGTGCGCAGCCGCGTGAGCTATGGCGGCACCGCGCCGGCGCGGGTGCGCGCCCAGGCCAAGCGTTGGCTGAAGCGTCTGGGTGACACGCCGGCATGAACCGACGCCGGCGCCCCGCGCCCTCCGCTGTTCCCGCTCGCCTTTGGCGCTCCAGACACTATAGTGGCGGCAAATTCATCGGATGGCACGGATCGTGATGACCCGCCTCAGATCGTTTGACCCTGCCGCCGCAGCGCGGTGCGACCGAAGCTTCGCCGGCCGGATGCCCGCGCGAAGCGCTGCGCGCGCGGCT
>NZ_JBNFNU010000599.1:0-1738 GCF_057364445.1 Xanthobacter sp. BG11Y11_SDJG | reverse complement strand
CCATCTCGGCCCCCTTGGCGAGGCCGGAGGCCAGCACCACCGCGTTCATGGCCCCGGCGCTGGTGCCGGAGATGCCCGAGACGGCGAGGCTGTCCTCCTGGAGCAGGCGGTCGAGCACGCCCCAGGTGAAGGCGCCGTGGGCGCTCCGCCCTGGAGCGCCAGCGAGATGCGCCGGGCGCCGGTGCGGCTCATGCGCCGGCCCGGCGCCCCGCCTTGCGGCTCATTCCGCGACCCAGCCGCCGTCGATCTGCTGCATCGAGCCGGTGATGGAGCGGGCGTTGTCCGAGCACAGGAACACGGCGAGGGCCGCGACCTCCTCCACGGTCACGAACTCCTTGGTGGGCTGGGCCGCCAGGAGCACGTTCTTCTTGACCTCTTCCTCGGTCATGCCGCGCGCCTTGGCGGTGTCCGGGATCTGCTTCTCCACCAGAGGCGTCCATACATAGCCGGGGCAGATGGCGTTGCAGGTGATGCCGAAGGTGGCGGTCTCGAGCGCGGCGGTCTTGGTGAGGCCGGCGATGCCGTGCTTGGCCGAGACGTAGGCCGACTTGAAGGGCGAGGCGACCAGCGCGTGCGCCGAGGCGGTGTTGATGATGCGGCCCCACTTGCGCGCCTTCATGCCGGGGATGGCCGCGCGCATGGCGAAGAACGCCGCCGACAGGTTGATGGCGATGATCATATTCCAGGTGTCGACCGGGAAGTCCTCGATCGGCGCCACGTGCTGGATGCCGGCGTTGTTCACCAGGATGTCGCAGGAGCCGAAGGTGGTTTCGGCAAGGCGGACCATGCCCTCGATCTCGTCGGCCTTGAGCATGTTGGCCGGGGAATAGGCGCACTTCACGCCGAAGTCGCTTTCGATCGCGGCGCGCTCCTTCTCGATGGCCGCAGCGTCACCGAGGCCGTTGATGACGATGTTCGCGCCTTCCTTGGCGAAGGCCCGCGCATAAGCGAGTCCGATCCCGCTGGTGGACCCCGTGACGACGGCGACCTTTCCCTTCAGCATGGCTTTCCCCTCAGAATGGCGCGGCGTGATCCGGCCGTGCGCGGCTGAACGATGTACCGGAGCGGTGTGACGCTGCTGTCACGCGGCGCGCGTGCACCGGCGGCGCCGAGCATGCCCACGCTCGCACGCGAAGCGCAAGGCGGCGATTGCCCTATGGCAGCGCGCGTGTGTTTGCCTATATTCGACCCATGTCCGCGCGCGTCATTCCGGTTCCGCACGACGACCACGACCACGCCCAGTGCGTGGCGGGAGCGGTGGCGCGCATGGAGGCGTGCTGCGCGGCCAAGGGCCTGCGCCTTACGCCCCTGCGGCGAAACGTCATGCGCATCCTCGCCGGGAGCCACGTGCCGCTCGGCGCCTACGAGATCGTCGAGCGCCTGGCCCGCGAAGGCGAGAGCGTGCCGCCCATGTCGGTCTACCGGGTGCTGGATTTCCTGGTGGCCGAGCGCCTCGCCCATCGCATCGAGAGCCGCAACGCCTTCCTGGCCTGTGCCCATGCCCACGAGGCGGACGAGGTGGTGGTGTTCCTCATCTGCGAGCAGTGCGGGCTGACCAAGGAGGTGGCCTCCCATGCGGTGGGGCGCGACCTCGCCTGGGCGGCCCGCGCGTCCGGCTTCACGCCGCGCCAGCGGGTGCTGGAGATCGCCGGCCGCTGCGCGCGCTGCCGCGGGGCGGACGACGCGCCGGATTGAAGCGCCGGCCGCGCCGATCGCGATCAGCCGCAGGCCGCCATCG
>NZ_JBNFNU010000598.1:0-1746 GCF_057364445.1 Xanthobacter sp. BG11Y11_SDJG | reverse complement strand
GCATCCGCTTCCGCCTCGGCCGCGGCGAGGAGGGTGGCGGCGCGCTTCTTGTCGTTGGCGCTGCCGGCGGCGGCGATGGCCTCGGCCGCGCCGCGCCAGGCGCCGCGCGGCAGATGGGGGCTCTCCAGCATGGCGGCGCGCACGCTTGCGCTGGTGATGCCGGAGGGCAGGCCGAGGGCGGCGGCAAGTCCGGCGCGGCGGGAGGTCTCGCTTGACCCCAGCGCCTCGATGCCGGCGCGCTGCGCCACGGCCGCCTCCAGCATGGCGGTGAGGCTCGCGTCGGACATCTCCGCCATGAGGCCGAACAGGGCGCGCCCGAGCACGCCCTCGGGGGTCGGCGGCGGCCTCCACCACGAGGTCGGCGCGCACCCGGCCCATGATCTCGGCGCGGCCGGCATCGTCCAGTTCGCGGAAGCCGGCGGCCACCTCCGCCTCGAACGGGAAGCGGTGCAGCAGCGCGCCGCAGAAGGCGTGGATGGTCTGGATCTTGAGCCCGCCCGGCGTCTCCAGCGCCGCCGCGAACAGCCGCCGCGCCCGCGCGCGCAGCGCCGGCGTCACCGGGCCGCCATGGGCGGCGGCGATGGCGGCGTCGAGGCCCGCATCGTCGAGGCTGACCCACGCGCCGAGGATCGTCAACACCCGGTTCGCCATGTTGGCGGCGGCGGCCTTGGTGTAAGTGAGGCACAGGATACGCCCCGGCGGCGTGCCGGCGAGCAGCAGGCGGATCACCCGCTGCGCCAGCACATGGGTCTTGCCCGAGCCGGCATTGGCGGAGACCCAGGCGGAATGATCCGGCCGCGAGGCCAGTTCCTGGCGCCGCGTCGCCTCGGCGTGAGGGCCGCGGGCGGGATCGGCCGGCGGCGCGCTCATTCGTCCTCCTCCCCGCCGAGCGCCCATTCGCGCACCCGCGCGAGATGGTCGAAGTCGCCGAAGCGCCCGCGCCACTGGGGCGCGGCGAGCGAGCGGTAGCCCTGCGCCGGATCGTCGAAGGCGGCGAGCAGGCCCGTCAGCCCGGCCAGGGCGTCGTCCGCAAGCTCCGTGGCGCTCTTCTTGCCGGTGATCGGCTTCACCTCGCCGCCCGCCGCGCCGCCCTTCAGCTCGACGTAGGCGAGTTCGCCCACCTCTGCGGCCGGCACCTCCCTGAAGGCGCCGGCGCGCACCATGGCCGCCTCCAAAGGCAGCTGCGGCGAGAGCGAGGCCGCCTGCCGGGCGGTGGGGGCGGTGCCGGTCTTGAAGTCGAGGACGTCGGCGCGCCCGTCCGCGCGCAGCTCGATGCGGTCGGCGCGGGCAGCGAGCTCGAACGGGCCGGCGGGAAGATTGATGGGAAGGGCGCCGGAGATCTCCGCCACCACCCGGTCGAGCGCCGGCCGCCGCTCGCGCTCCAGCGCCACCAGGAAGGCGGCGGCGCGGGTGAAGCGGGCCCACCAGAGGGCGTGTTCGGCGGCGAACGCCTCCAGCGGGCGGAATGCCGCGCGGCCGTAGTCCATGAGGCGGTCGAGCGCGTCGGGGCGGCAGATCGCGCGGGAAGTCGCGGGCGAAATGGCCCACCGCCGCGTGCAGCGCGCTGCCGCGCTCGGCGCCGCCCGGGGGCGGCGTCCAGCGGGTCGAGCGGGGCGAGGCCGAGCACGTGACGTGCATAGATGGAATAGGGGTCGCGCAGCAGCGTCTCGATCTCGGTCACGGTCAGGCGGCGCGGGCGCAGCGCGAGCGGCGGGGCGGGGGCGGGGGCGCGTGAGGCGGGGCACA
>NZ_JBNFNU010000597.1:0-1748 GCF_057364445.1 Xanthobacter sp. BG11Y11_SDJG | reverse complement strand
TGCCCCTTTGCGCCAGGCCTCTCGCCAGGCCTCAATCCCCGACGCCCAGCAACGCCGGGGCGTGGATCCCCCGGACAAGCCGGGGGATGACGGCAGTCCAAGGGGAGACAGGCCGAGGCACTCAAAACCGGCGTCATGCCCCGGCTCGTCCGGAGCATCCACGCATCCCGTCCGGGACAGCCGGCAGAGCCCCCGGGCTCAGATCAAGCCGGAGGGCGGCGGGGGCAGGGAAACGGCGGGGAAACCTCTCACCGCGTCATGCCCGGCTTGGTCCCGGGCACTCCACTTGCCCTTTGCGCCAGGCTTCCAATCCCCGACGCCAGCAATGCCGCGGCGTGGATCCCCCGGACAAGCCGGGGGATGACGGCAGTCCAAGGGGAAACGGGCCGAGGCACTCCAAAACCGCCGTCATGCCCCGGCTTGTCCGGGGCTTGCCTGCCGCCCGTCCGGGACAGCCGGCAGCGCCCCTTGGGCTCCGGTCAAGCGGGAGGGCGACGGCGGGAAAGGCGGGGGACGGCCGGCGCCGAACCACCCCCGGCGGCGGCAGCGGAGCCTCAGGCGGCGCTGTCGGTGCGGGCGCCGGGCAGGCGCTTGTCGAGATAGGTGCCCACCACTTCCATCAGCTCGTCGGTCTTGGCGTCGAAGAAGTGGTTGGCGCCCGGCACCACCTGCTGCTCGATGACGATGCCCTTCTGGGTCTTCAGCTTTTCCACCAGGGTGGCGACCGCCGAGGTGGGAACCACCGCGTCCTTGTCGCCATGCACGAACAGGCCGGAGGACGGGCAGGGGGCGAGGAACGAGAAATCGTAGAGGTTGGCGGGGGCGGCCACGGAGATGAAGCCCTCCACCTCCGGCCGGCGCATGAGCAGCTGCATGCCGATCCAGGCGCCGAAGGAGAAGCCGGCGATCCAGCAGGCGCGCGCGTCCGGGTTGACCGACTGCGCCCAGTCGAGCGCCGCGGCGGCGTCCGACAGCTCGCCCTGGCCGTGGTCGAACGCGCCCTGGGAGCGGCCGACGCCGCGGAAATTGAAGCGCAGCACCGAGAAGCCGCGGTTCACGAACTGGTAATAGAGATTGTAGACCACCGGATTGTTCATGGTCCCGCCGAATTGCGGGTGCGGGTGCAGGATCACCGCGATCGGCGCGTTGCGGCTCTTGGCGGGCTGATAGCGGCCTTCGAGCCGCCCCTTTTCACCGGGGAAGATCACTTCAGGCATGGGTCTGGGCAACCTCTTGAGAGTGGCGCGCGCAGGCGGAGGGCGACGGGCGGCGTGGGCAAGCCGACGGGCATCAGGCGCTGCGGGCCGCCGGGCGGTCGGTCGATCGGCGGGGGCAGGGGCGGCTTGGGGCACGGAACGCTCTCCCCGCGAATGAACCATGGAGGTCGCGCGCCCCGGACGTCCTGTCACGAACCGTTCCGAGCCTTGACGGAACGACGGTAATGACTTGACTTAGGGGTGGACGCGCCCTATCAATTTAGAATAATTCTAATCTATTCCCGCCGGCTGCGCAAACCGAAGGGCGCTGCATTGCGGGAACGGGTGGAGTTTGACCTATGACCGAGATCGCCGGCAATTGCAACCCTCGGCGCCGCGCTGCGCCCGGGTGCGCGAGGCGGCCGCAATGAGCGCGGGCAGCGCCGGGGCGGCGCGCGCCTATCTCGATCACAATGCGTCGAGCCCCCCTTCGGCCCCGAGGCCCGCGCCGCCATCATCGAAGCGCTGGACGCCGGCGGCAACGCCTCGTCC
>NZ_JBNFNU010000596.1:0-1754 GCF_057364445.1 Xanthobacter sp. BG11Y11_SDJG | reverse complement strand
CAACAGGTGCCGGATCCAGTCCGGCACGCCGGGGGGAGCGGCCCGTGATGGGGTCGAGGCGGTCCACCAGCGCCTTGGTCTTGGCCGCCGGCACGCCGTTCGCCGCCTCGGCGAACGCCTCCGGCCCGAGTGCTAGCCGAGGCGCAGGGGCGCCTCAATACAACCCGGTCAGATAATAGAAGCCGATCACGAAGAACACCGCCGCCGTCTTCACAAGGGTAATGGCGAAGATGTCGCCGTAAGACTGGCGATGGGTCAGCCCCGTCACCGCCAGCAAAGTTATCACGGCACCGTTGTGCGGCAGCGTATCCATGCCGCCCGAGGCCATGGCCGCCACCCGGTGCATCACCTCGAGCGGGATGCCGGCGGCGTTGGCGTTGGCGATGAACTGGTCCGCCATGGCCGCGAGCGCGATCGACAGGCCGCCCGACGCCGAGCCGGTGATGCCCGACAGCGTCGTCACCGTGATCGCCTCGTTGATCAGCGGATTGGGGATCGCGGCCAGGGCGCCCTTGATCAGCAGGAAGCCCGGCAGCGCGGCGATCACCGCGCCGAAGCCGTATTCCGAGGCGGTGTTGAGGCCGGCGAGCAGCGCCCCCGAGACCGCATCCTTCGAGCCGCCCGCGAACTTGCCGGCGATGGTGCGGAACGAGACGGCGAGCACCGTGAGGATGCCGAGCAGGAGCGCCGCCTCCACGGCCCAGATGGCGGCCCACACATTGGTGGCGACGCTCACCGGCGCGGCGCCTGGGACCAGGGTCGCGCTCGCCGTCTCGCCGAACCAGCCAGGGATCAGCTGGGCGAACACCAGGTTGGCGACGCCCACCACCACCAGCGGCGCCAACGCCACCACCGGCGAGACCATCGGGACGCTGTCGTCCAGCGTCACCTCGTTCTGGTGGCCGGTGCCGTAGCCCTCCCCCGCGCGCTGCGCCCGCCGGCGGCGGAACTCGAGATAGGACAGACCCACCAACAGGATGAAGGCGGTGCCGACGAAGCCGAGGATCGGCGCGGCATAAGCGGTGGTGTGGAAGAAGGTGGTGGGGATGATGTTCTGGATCTGCGGCGTGCCCGGCAGCGTGTCCATGGTGAAGGAGAAGGCGCCGAGCGCCACCACCGCCGGCAGCAGCCGCTTGGGGATGCCGACCTGCCGGAACATCTCCGCGCCGAACGGATAGACCGCGAACACCACCACGAACAGCGAGACGCCGCCATAGGTCAGGAGCGCGCCGACCAGGACGATGGAGATGATGGCGCGGCCCGGTCCGAGCAGCTTGACGACGGAGCCGACGATGGAGCGCGAGAAGCCGGACAGCTCGATCAGCTTGCCGAACACCGCACCCAGCAGGAACACGGGAAAGTAGAGCTTGATGAAGCCGACCATCTTCTCCATGAACAGGCCGGAATAGACGATCGGCACGGCGGACGGGTCGGTCAGCAGCACCGCGCCCAGGGCGGCGATCGGCGCGAACAGGATGACGCTGAACCCGCGATAGGCCACGAACATCAGGAAAAAGAGGGCGCCGAGGCAGATCACGAAGCTCATGGCAACGACCCTTGCAGCGGCCATCGGCGGGGCGCCGGTGGCGCTCCTGGCCATGGGCACAGACGCCAACGCTAGCGCAGTTTTTGAAGGGACAACAACAGCCTGGCTGACCTAACGTCGGCCTGCCGTGACAGCGGCGCCGGCTGCCCGCTACCAGCTTCCCGAGGCGCCGCCGCCGCCGGAGGAGCCGCCGCCCCCCGACCAGCCG
>NZ_JBNFNU010000595.1:0-1763 GCF_057364445.1 Xanthobacter sp. BG11Y11_SDJG | reverse complement strand
TGGCCGGCGCCGCGCCCCGGCCCCGCCGGCACCCCGGCTCGTGAAGCTCGACGGGCGCGTGGAGCCGGTGGCCGCGGGCCTCTCGCTGCTGGGGCGGTCCTTCATCTATCGCGTCGGCCCGGCGCGCGGCGACCAGGGCGACGAGGAGGTGAGCGAAATCGCCGGCACGGTGGAGGGCACGGCGCTGCGTCCGCTGTTCCCCGTGCATGGGCAGGCGCGGCGCGCGCCCGAGGGCGTGATGGTCTCGTTCATCCGCCGCACACGCACCGAAGGCGACGGCTGGGACCAGGTGGAGGTGCCGCTCGGCGAGGCGCGCGAGGCCTATCGCGTGGAGATCCTCGACGGGGCGGCGGTGGTGCGGACATTCGAGACCGGCGCGCCGTCGCTGCTCTATCCCGCCGCGCACGAGATCGCCGATTTCGGCGCCCCGCAGGCGGTGCTCGCGGTGCGCATCGCCCAGCTCTCCGACGCCGTGGGCCCGGGCGCGACGCGCGTCCTGAGTCTGCCCGTCCGCTGACCTATCCAACGCCTCTCAAGCGAGGATCGCCCATGGCATCCGACAGCACGGCCAATCTGGCGCTGCCCTATCTGGCGGCGGCGCAGGCGCAGAAGCATGTGACCCACAACGAGGCCCTGCGCCGCCTCGACGCTTTCGTGCAGATGGTGCTGGAAAGCGTCACCACGCCCGCGCCGCCCGGTGCGCCCGCCGAGGGGGCGCGCTGGTTCGTGCCGGCGGGCGCGAGCGGTGCCTTCGCGGGGCGCGAGGGACAGGTCGCCGCCTATGAGGCGGGCGCCTTCGACTTCCTCCCGCTCGCGCCCGGCTTCCTCGCCTTCGTGAAGGATGAGGGCCGGCTCGCTTTGTTCGACGGCGTCGCCTGGATGTCGCCGCTGGCGGCGAGCGCGCACCGCGCCGCCATCGAGGCGCGGGTGCTGGAGGAAGACGTCGCGCTGGCCGGCGCCTTCGTCGAGAGCACCATCGCCATCCCCGACCGCGCCATCGTGCTCGGCGTGACCACGCGCACGCTCGCGGCGGTCACCGGCGCCGCCTCCTACGATTGCGGCATCGCCGGGGAGGCGTCGAAGTTCGGCGGTTCGCTCGGGGCGGCGGCGGGCTCCACCAATGCCGGTGTCATCGGCCCCACCGCCTTCTATGCGCCGACGCCGGTGCGCCTCACCGCCAATGGCGGCGCCTTCACCGGCGGCATCGTGCGGCTCGCCATCCATCTGCTCGCCTGCCCGGTGGCCGGCGCCTGACCCCTGTCTGCCGAGGAGCCTTCCATGCCCTACGATCCCGCCCGCGACCCCATGCGTGGCCACGCCGCCTCGCTCACCTCGCCCACCCGGCGGCTGGCCGCAGTGGCGCCCGCCGACGGCGCTGACCTTCCCGTCTACGCCAAGGCGCTTTGGGCCTTCGTGCCCGAGGACGTGGCCGGCGGCGTCGGCACGGTGCGCGTCACGCCCGTGGGCGCGGGCGACGGGGAGAGCGTGGATGTGCTCGCTCTGCCGGGCCTCCAGCCCTTGCCGCCCTGCCAGGTGCGCCGGGTCTGGGCCACCGGCACCTCGGCGGGGGTCCGCGTCTACGCCTTGGTGGAAGGCTGAGGCGGGCCACGCCTGCGCCGCGTGCCGTTCCGTCCGCCCGCCCGCTCCGAGGGAGCCGCTCCATGATCCTTCTTCTCGCCCTTCGCGCCGGTGCCGCTGCGTCGCGCCGGTGCCGGCCAGTCCCCGCCGCCGGGAGGGTCCCGTGATGCCCCGCCTCCGGCCCG
>NZ_JBNFNU010000594.1:0-1772 GCF_057364445.1 Xanthobacter sp. BG11Y11_SDJG | reverse complement strand
GCGCCGCCCCGAGGTGGCGGCCGCATCGCCGAGCGCGCCGCCGCGGCGCTTGGAACGCCGGTCTTCCCCATCCACGGCCGGTTCGGCCTCGATCGCGTCCTGGTGGCGGCGGGAGAGGCGGTGCTGGTGGGCTTCCAGGGGGCGCGCTCGGATATCGTCGCGGCGGCGCCGCCCGGCGCTCTGCCCGCCGACAGCCCCTGGCAGGACATGGCCGGCCTGCTCTCTTCCCTGGAGCGCGTCGCCGCTTCCGTGCCCGGCGACGGAGACGGCATTCCCGGCCTCGACGGGGCCACGCAGCGCGAGCTGATCGATCAGTACCGCGCCCGCGCGGAGCGTGCGGTCGTCGCCGGCTATCTGGAGGCGGCGCCGGGCCGTCGGCTCGACCGGCCGTTCCTCGATCTGCTCCTGCTCGGCGCGCTGCTCGACGACCTGGACGCGGCCCCTGTGACATCCGGGACGGCGTCGGCGCTGGGCCGTCGCATCCTGGAAATCGCATCCCGCCTGGCCGACGGCCGCAGCGACGAGACCGATGCGGAGGCGCCCCCCGCTTCGCCGTGAGGCGGACGCCCGGCCGTCCTGAGGGAAGGCCGGTATGGCATCCGACCGCCGCTGGTCCCGTAGAGACGGGCGCGAGCGGTGGTTGCACCCGCGGGTCCGACTCCGGACGGAGGTATTACAAGGAGTTCCGACGCCGCTCAAATAGTACCGTCGAATCACCCTGCCATAGCAAATTCTCCCGGTATCCTGCTCTTCTTTCTGCGCATGGTGGGATTGTCAGAATTCAGTTCTCGGCCCAGGCAATCGCGACTAGGATATTCTCGGGATGTCATTTGCCTGCGGGGTGCAGGTGATCGTTTCCAACACGAACAACAGCCGCGTCGGGGGGCGCGTCAAGGACGGGATAGGCGAGAGTGGGCGTCAGGTATGCCGGTGAGGCTGGATCACGCAGCGACGCGACGGCGCGCGCCGCCCGGGAGGTGACTTTCGGGCCGGCGGCGGAAGGGCGGGCGGCGACGCAAGGTTGGACGGCGACGCACAAGCGCGCTGTCCCGGGCAGCGGATGCCGCCCATGAGCCAGTTGTTCAAGGTCGATCCCACGGCCGGCGCGGGGGAAGCTGAGATGCCCGTGCCGCTCGGCATGGGCAGCCTCGCCGGGCTCGGCACGTCCGCGTTTCCCACCCCGCTGGTGTGGCGCGACGGGATCGCCACACTGCCCCGCGCCCTCTACCGGCTGCGCTTTCACAAGGGCTTTCCGCTCGAGGCCGCAATCCCGCTCGCCGGCTACCTCGCCGATCTCGGCGTGAGCCATGTCTGCGCCTCGCCGCTGCTGCGGGCGCGGCCGGGCCGCAGGGAAGGCGCGGGCGTGGTGGACTTCGCGGCCATCGACCCGGACCTCGGCGGCGCCCGCTCTTTGGAGCGCCTGTCGAGCGCGCTGCACCGGCAGCAGATCGGCCTCCTGATGGAGCTGGCGCCGGGCCACATGGCCATCGGCGGCACCGACAACGAGGCCTGGCTCGACCTGCTGGAGTGGGGGCGCGACAGCGCCTTCGTCTCCTGGTTCGACGTGGACTGGCGCGCCGGCGACATCGACCTGCGCAACAAGGTGCTCGTTCCCTTCCTCGACCGCCCCTATTGGGAGGCGATCTGCGACGCAGTCTCAGCCTCGCCTACGACGCCGCCCTCGCCGGCTTCGTGGCGCGCCACAACGCCCACGTCTTCCCCATCTGCCCCACCGACTGGGCGTCGATCCTGGAGCAGGCGGACACGCCGGC
>NZ_JBNFNU010000593.1:0-1780 GCF_057364445.1 Xanthobacter sp. BG11Y11_SDJG | reverse complement strand
GGCCGAGGGAGGCCATGAGATCGGCGCGGCGATAGGCGTGGGCGCGGGCCGTGGCCAGCGCCTGCGACTGGGCGGCGGCCTCGGCGCGATAGCGCGTCTCGGCCACGTCGGCGGCCGTGCGGGCGGCGTCGAGATCGGTCAGGAAGGCGGAAAGGAGGCTCATCGTCGGTTCCGGAGGGCTGGCGGAAGAGAGTGGGAGTCGAACCCACCAAGGACCGGCTCGCGGCCCCTCCCGGATTTGAAGTCCGGACGCCCCACCAGGGACGCTTCTCTTCCTCGCGGCGCCCCGCCCGCTGCGGCAGCGGGGGAGGGGGTCGCGGATTGGGTATGGCGCGGACCCTCAGCCGGCGCATCTTCCACTGGCGCGGCGAAGAGGTCCAGTCGGTGCGGGTTCACCCGGCGCAGGTCGCCGCGGCGCAACGTGACGCCGTGGCGGTCGAAGAATTCGAGGATCTGGATCGCCACCTTCCGGCCGTTGGAGACCTGGTCGCGGAACTGGGCGGCGGTGAACTCGCCCTTCGGCAGGCCGGCGGAGAGGTCGCGCACGATGGCGACCATTTCGGCCACCGTGCTGCGCAGGAAGAAGTGGTCGTGCGCCACCTCGTCGAGCCGGCCCATGCGGCCCAGCAGCTTGAGGAGCCGGCGCACCTCCGGCTCGGGCTCCGGCAGCAGCCCGGCAATGTCGCGCACCCGCGGCGGCCGGAAGCGCTCCTCGGCCGAGATCAGGGGGGCGATTCGCGCCCACAGCACCTCGTCCCGCGGCGAAAGGCGCACCTCGAAGCTCGCCCGGCGCACCCATGCGCCTTCCAGGCGCACGTCCGCGCGCGAGAGCATCTGGAGCGCCGAGAGGAAGGCGGGCGCGGGCAGGCGCGGCACCAAGGCGAGCCGCAGGCGCTCGCGGCCGATGCCCGGCAGGTCCGGGTTCTGGGTGTGGAAATCGTCGAGGGCAGCCAGCAACTGGTCGTGGAAGGCGGCGAAGCGGGCGGGCGACAGCGCCACCACGCTCTCGCCGGCCGGAATGCGCACCAGATCGAGCGTGGCCGCCATGGCCTCGGTCTGCGCCTCCGACAGAGCGTGATCGCGGGCGAAGGCGGGGAGGTCGGTCTGGAACGGCGCGATCTCCAGCAGCGCGCCGAGGGCGGCCTCGGGCTCGGCCAGGGCCAAGGCGTCCAGCTGGGCGAGGCGCTCGGGGGTGCGGCGCTTGCGGGCGGGCCCGCGCAGATCGAGGAAGGTTCCGCCGCCCACCGTGCGCTGGGCCGAGGTGTCGCGGATCACGAAGCGGTCGCCCACCGCGGCGGAGATCGGCGCCTCCAGCACCAGCTGCACCCGGCCGCATCCGCCCGGAGCGATCGGGTCGCCAAGCAGGACGACGCGGGCGCCCACCTCCTGGGAGCCATGGTGAAGGCGGACCGGAAACCACTGGCCGATCGCCTTGGGCTCGCTCGCGAGCACCTTCAGGCTCGCGTCCACATGGTCGGTGGGCGCGTGGAGCGCGGGATCGAGCACCACGTCGCCGCGCTGGATCGCCTCCTTGGTGATGCCGTCGCCGGCGAGGTTGAGGCCGCAGCGGTCGCCCGCGCGCCCTTCCTGCGCCGTGCGGTCCTGGGCGCGGATCGAGCGCACGCGCGCGGCGAGGCCGGAGGGGCTGACCGTGACGCGGTCGCCCACCTTCACCCGGCCCGAAAGCACGGTTCCGGTCACCACCGTGCCGGCGCCGGACAAGGTGAAGGAGCGGTCCACCGCGAGCCGGAAGCGGCCTTCATCCGCCCGGCGGCCCAGG
>NZ_JBNFNU010000592.1:0-1786 GCF_057364445.1 Xanthobacter sp. BG11Y11_SDJG | reverse complement strand
ATGCCTCCACCGCGGCGGCGAAGTCCGCATTCTCCGAGAGGAAACCGGACGCCGGGATGGATCGCGTCGGCACCCGCTCGCGCGCGGCGCGGATCAGCGCCGCCCCGTCGAGATAGGAGCGCGCCGCCGGTGCCGGGCCGATGCGCACCAGGTCCGCCGCCCCCTCCAGGTGGGGCGCGCCGCGGTCGGCGTCGGAATAGACCGCCACATAGGGGATGGAGAGCCGCGCGCAGGTGCGGGCGATGCGCCGGGCGATCTCGCCGCGGTTGGCGATCAGGAGCTTGCCGATCATGGCTACATCCGGAACACGCCGAAGCGGGTCTCCCCCTTCGGGCCGCCTTTCGCCATGGCGAGGGCGAGGGCGAGGAAGGCGCGCGTCTCCTCCGGCTCGATCACCGCGTCCACCCACAGGCGGGCGGCGGCGTGGAGCGGGTGGCTCGATCGCTCGTAGGCGGCGCGGATGGGGGCCTCGAAGCGCGCCCGCTCCTCCGCGTCGAAGGTCCGCCCCGCCTTGGCCAGCTGGCCCTCGCGCACCAGGCCGAGCACGGTCGCGGCCTGCTCGCCGCCCATCACCGAGGTGCGCGCATTGGGCCACATGGCCATGAGGCGCGGGCCGAAGGCGCGCCCGCACATGGCGTAGTTGCCGGCGCCGTAGCTGCCGCCCACCAGCAGGCTGAGTTTCGGCACCGCGGCGGTCGCCACCGCATTCACCAGCTTCGCGCCGTGTCGGGCGATGCCGCCCGCCTCGTATTCCTCGCCCACCATGAAGCCGCTGATGTTGTGCAGGAACAGCAGCGGCACGCCGCGCTGGCAGCACAGCTCGATGAAGTTCGCCGCCTTCTGCGCGCTCTCGGCATAGAGCACGCCGTCGTTCATGAGCACGCCGACGCGGTAGCCCTCGATGGCGGCGGTGCCGCAGATGATGGTGCGGGCATAGCGCGCGCGGTACTCGTCGAGCCGGCCGCCGTCGATGAGGCGGGCGAGGATCTCGCGGGCGGGCAGGCGCTGGCGCGGGCTCGCCGGGATCAGGCCGGCGATCTCCGAGGCCGGGCTCAGCGGCGGCTCGGGCGGAAGGTCCGGGCCGGGCAAAGGCGGCGCCGGGGCGCGGGCGAGGATGGCGCGCACCAGGAACAGCGCCTCCACGTCGTCCTCGGCCAGATGGTCGGCCACCGCGCTGCGGCGGGTGTGCACGTCGGCCCCGCCGAGGGTCTCGGCTTCCACCACAACCCCGGTCGCCGCCTGCACCAGCTGCGGGCCGCCGAGGAAGATGGTGCCGGTGCCGCGCACGATCACCGTCTCGTCCGCCATGGCGGGGATGTAGGCGCCGCCGGCGGTGCACGAGCCCATGACGGCCGCGATCTGCGGCAGGCCCAGCGCGGACATCTCGGCGATGTTGCGGAAGATGGCGCCGAAATGGTGCGCGTCGGGGAAGATGTCCTCCTGGTGCGGCAGGAAGGCGCCGCCCGAATCCACCAGGTAGACGCAGGGCAGGGCATTCTCCCGCGCCACCTGCTGGGCGCGGATCTGCTTCTTCACCGTGAGGGGATAATAGGTGCCGCCCTTCACCGTGGCGTCGTTCGCCATGATCATGACGAGGCGCCCGCCGACGCTGCCGACGCCGGTGACGATGCCCGCCGCCGGGACCGGCTCGTCATAGACGCCGTGGGCAGCGAGCCGGCCGATCTCCAGGAACGGGGTCGCCGGGTCGAGCAGGAGCGAGATGCGCTCGCGCGCGGTCAGCTTGCCGCGCTCCTTGTGGCGCGCCACCGCCTCGGCCGGCCCGCCC
>NZ_JBNFNU010000591.1:0-1797 GCF_057364445.1 Xanthobacter sp. BG11Y11_SDJG | reverse complement strand
GCGGCGCTGGCGGCGGCGGGCGGCGACGGCGGCGCGCGGACGGCGGTCGTCCGTCGCTGTTCCTGGTGCTGCAACTGGCCGGCGCGGTGCCGGTCTCGCTGGCGCGCGGTCTCACGGAACGGATCGCCCGGTACTTCAGCCCGCCCTCGACGGAAGACGACGCCTCGCGCCCGCGCTACATCCACGAGCGCGCGGTGGAGCAGGTGGCGACGGCGCTCGATCTGTCCGACCAGGAGAGCGCGCGGATCGTCAAGCTTCTGCCCAATCTCCTGCCGGACCTCGATGTGGGCGGCGCCGACTACAGCCCGCAAGACCGCGACGCCTTCTGGAAGGGGTCCACCGCCATCGTCCAGGCGGTGGATCATTTCCTTGTGGATGTGATCCGGGCCGGCGCGGCGCGCGAGAGCCTCGACATCGCCCTCCACCAGCAGGCGCGCCTGGAGACCATCCGCGCTTTGGTGGACACGCTGCACGATTTCTCCGTCGTGGTGGGCCAGTTTGACAGCGTGCCGCCGCTCGCCTTCAACCTCTCCGAATCGCTGCGCACCATCGTGCTGTCTCTGGCCGATGCCATCGAGGGCGGCGCGCCCGACGACTTCGATCTGCTGATCGACCTGACCGCGGACCGCTCCGAGATGCTCGACCGCATCCGCCGGGCGCTCGCCGCCGCCGCCCCCGGCGCGGAGGAGGATTCGCGCCGCCTGATGCATGCCACCAGCCTGTTCGAGCGTGCCGTCTGGCTGGTGCGCCGCCTCGCGGTGGCGTTGCGCCCCCCGGCGATTGAGGATAGAGCACCTGACGGTGATCCCGCGCGGCAGGAGGCTCCCGAACGTGTGGCCTGACCATCCGGCGGCGCCGCCGGCCGCGTGCCGGGACCGGCCCGACGGTGCGGAGCGCTCATGACGTCCATGCACATTGACCGCGAGCAGTGGGGGAGCGACGTGCTCCTCAAGGTGATGGGACGCCTCGACACCCCGAACGCGAAGCCGTTCGAGGCGGGCCTCATGGAGGTGGTGACGCAGACCACCGGAGGCATCATCGTCAACCTCGCCGGGGTCGACTATGTCTCCTCCTCGGGGCTGCGCGCGCTGCTGGTGGCCGGCAAGGCCATGCGCGCGGGCAAGCGCAAGCTGGCGCTGACCTCGCTGCAGCCGCAGATCCGGGAAGTGTTCGACATCTCCGGCTTCTCGTCCCTGTTCGAGATCACCTGATTGCTGACCGGGACGGCATTCGGCGGGAGCGGGTGGGGATCGGGGCCAGGTTTCAGGGTTCCACCACCGGGACGAACAGCACATCCTCGATGCGCCGCGCGCCGGTCGCCAGCATGGCGAGCCGGTCGAAGCCCAGGGCGCAGCCGCTGGCCGGCGGCATGAGCGCGAGCGCGGCGATCAGGTCGTCGTCGATCGGGTAGCGCTCGCCATAGAGCCGCGCCTTCTCGTCCATGTCCCGCGCGAAGCGGCGGCGCTGCTCGACCGGGTCGGTCAGCTCGCCGAACGCATTCGCAAGCTCCAGGCCACAGGCATAAAGCTCGAACCGCTCGGAAAAGCGCGGGTCGGACGGCTTGGCCCGGGCGAGCGCGGCCTCGCTCACCGGATATTCGTACAGGACGGTCGCCCGGCCGATGCCGAGCTTCGGCTCGATTCTCTCCACCAGCACCCGGGAGAAGATATCGCCCCATTCGTCATCGGGCGCCGTGCGGATGCCCGTCCGCCGCGCCGCAGCCGCGAAGGCCCCGGCGTCCGGCGCGGCGCCGGCGGCGGCAGCACAGCTCGAGGTCGATCCCGGCGTCGGCCGGTC
>NZ_JBNFNU010000590.1:0-1810 GCF_057364445.1 Xanthobacter sp. BG11Y11_SDJG | reverse complement strand
GGTCGCGGGAGCCTGGTCGGCGCCCTGGCCGCGCGTCACGTCCCCCGGCGGCAGCAGGCCCTGCGCCATGGCGACGGAGCCGGCCGCCAGCCCGAAGGCGAAGGCGAGCGGGGAGAGGGTGCGAAGCAGCATGATCGGTTTCTCTGGCACGGATGAGCGCGACCGTCGAGGGCCGGCCGTTTCCCGTAACTGCGGCCTGTGGCGATCCTGTGGCTCGCCGCGGTGGGATGCAAGCGGCTTCTGACGGGGCGGCAAGGCCTTCCGCCAGGCGGGGCGGGCTATTCCGCGGCCTCGTCCGACAGCAGGATCTCGCGCTTGCCGCATGGTTGGCGCGCCCACCACGCCTTCCTTCTCCATCCGCTCCACCAGCGAGGCGGCGCGGTTGTAGCCGATCTGGAGCCGGCGCTGGATGTAGGAGGTGGAGCACTTCTTGTCCCGCAGCACCACCTGGACCGCCTGGGAATAGAGGTCCTGCCCCTCCTCGCCGAACGATCCCTTGTCGAACACGGCGCCGTCCTCGTCCCCGCTTTCCTCATCCATGTCGGCGGTGACCGCCTCCACATAATCGGGCACGCCCTGGGCTTTAAGGTGCTTGACCACGCTCTCCACCTCCTCGTCGGCGACGAACGGGCCGTGCACGCGCGAGATGCGGCCGCCGCCGGCCATGTAGAGCATGTCGCCCTGGCCGAGGAGCTGCTCGGCGCCCATCTCGCCGAGGATGGTGCGGCTGTCGATCTTGCTCGTGACCTGGAACGAGATGCGGGTCGGGAAATTGGCCTTGATGGTGCCGGTGATGACGTCCACCGAGGGGCGCTGGGTCGCCATCACCAGATGGATGCCGGCGGCGCGCGCCATCTGCGCGAGGCGCTGGATCGCGCCCTCGATGTCCTTGCCCGCCACCAGCATCAGGTCGGCCATCTCGTCGACGATGACGACGATGTAGGGCAAAGGCTTGAGGTCCATTTCCTCGCTCTCGTAGATGGCCTCCCCGGTCTCGTGGTCGAAGCCCGTCTGCACCGTGCGCGAGACGGTCTCGCCCTTCTCCAGCGATTCGCGCACCCGGGCGTTGAAGCCGTCGATGTTGCGCACGCCGAGCTTCGACATCTTCTTGTAGCGGTCCTCCATCTCCTTGACCGCCCACTTGAGCGCCACCACCGCCTTCTTGGGGTCGGTGACGACCGGGGCGAGCAGATGCGGGATGCCGTCATAGACGCTGAGCTCCAGCATCTTCGGGTCCACCATGATGAGGCGGCACTGCTCGGGCTTCAGCCGGTAGAGCAGCGAGAGGATCATGGTGTTGATGGCCACCGACTTGCCCGAGCCGGTGGTGCCGGCGACCAGCAGATGCGGCATGCGCGCGAGGTCGACGATCACCGGCTCGCCGCCGATGGTCTTGCCGAGGGCGATGGCGAGCTTGTGGCCCGAATCGCCGAAGTCGCGGGTGGCCAGAAGCTCGCGCAGCAGCACCTTCTCGCGCTTGGAATTGGGCAGCTCGATGCCGATCGCGTTGCGCCCCGGCACCACGGCGACGCGGGCGGAGATGGCGCTCATGGAGCGGGCGATGTCATCGGCGAGGCCGATCACCCGGGACGACTTGATGCCCGGCGCCGGTTCCAGCTCGTAGAGCGTGACCACCGGGCCCGGGCGCACCTGGCCGATCTCGCCGCGCACGCCGAAATCCTGGAGCGTGCCTTCGAGCAGGGTGGCGGTCTCCTTCAGCGCCTCCGGGCTCATGGCGGGCGCCTTGGCGGGCGGCGGGCGGCGGCCAGGAGGTCGAGGGCGGGGTGCTGGTAGCCGCCGCCGCGGCGGC
>NZ_JBNFNU010000589.1:0-1818 GCF_057364445.1 Xanthobacter sp. BG11Y11_SDJG | reverse complement strand
CCGCGCGCCGGGCGTGAGGGGCTTGGCGCCGCGACCGGTCGCCACCGCGAGGTGCCCGGACGCGGCGATGCGCACCGTCATCTCGGCGCCCACGAGGTCGATCCGGCGCGCCTTGGGCGCCAGGGACAAGAGCGAGCCTTCAAGCTCCACCTCGGCGCTCGGGGCCGAGGCGACCAGCTGGCCATCGGGCCCGAGCACCTTGATGTCGTGCACCACGACGGCGGTGGCGCCGTTGTCCACGGTCTCGATCGTGGTCGCGCCGATGACCACCTTGTGGCCGCCGCCGATCCGCTCGGCGAGCGCCTGGGCGATATAGGGCGTGGCGATGTTGGCGGTGACGACGCCGCTGGCGACCAGGACATAGAGCGTCACCGCCGCGACGCCGCCGAGCCCGATCAGGCCGAGGCACGCCACCATCAGGCCACGCGCCAGGCGTCCCTGCGGAACGAGGAGGCCCATGAGGCCGCGGCGCGCGCGACGCGGCGCCCGTCGGACCGGCGGGGTCTGTCTCACGGTGTCCCGCATGGGCCTGTCATCACCTCCCGCAACCTGAGGCCCCGATCCGCGCCCGCGGATCGCCTCGAAACGCCGCCCGGTCCGCCGCCCGCGGCGCCGCGACGCCCTTTAGTGAACCTATCCTGCACGCGCGGCGTAAAGATGAGGTAGATCAACGCGCGTCGAATCCCCAGCGCAATGCGTGCTGTCCGTCCCCTAATGGCGCGGAACACGTCGAAAGGAAGGCGAATGAGCAAATTTCCCGATGTGGGCACCAAGGCCCCGAGCTTCAGCCTGAAGCGCGACGGCGGCGGCGAGGTCACGCTCGCCGATTATGCCGGCCGGAAGCTGGTGCTCTATTTCTACCCCAAGGCCGATACCTCCGGCTGCACCAAGGAAGCCATCGCCTTCAACGGCTTGCGGGAGGCCTTCGCCAAGGCCGACACGGCCATCCTCGGGGTTTCCGCCGACCCTGTCTCGGCCCAGGACAAGTTCAAGGCCAAGTACGACCTCGACTTCCCGCTCGGCTCCGACGAGCAGCGCGAGATGCTCGAAGCCTACGGCGTCTGGGTCGAGAAGAGCATGTACGGTCGCAAGTATATGGGCATCGAGCGGGCCACCCTGCTCATCGGCCGCGACGGCAAGGTTGCGCAGACCTGGCCGAAAGTGAAGGTCCCCGGCCACGCCGAGGAGGTTCTGAAGGCCGCGCAGGCGCTCGCCTGAGCGTTGCCGTCAAAAGGTGTATCGTCTGCTCAAGAACAGCTTGGGCGCACGACAGGGAGGACATCGTGCTCGACGGCGCGCGCCAGCGCCTTGCGGCGCTTACCGACCGTATGACGCTGGCCCAGCAGATCGCCCTCGCCATGGGAGTGCTGTTCGCGGTCAGCCTCGCCGCCGTGGCCTTCGTGGCCGCGGCGATCACCCGCGACGTGGCGATCGCCCGCATCGAAGTCGAGATGCGGGAAACGGCGAAGGCCTATGCCGGCCGCCTGGAGCAGGAGATGCGCGAGCGCCTGTCCGATCTCGCTCTCCTCGCCGCGTCCGAGCAGATGAAGGACATGTGGGACGGCGATCCGGCACGCCTGCGTGCCGTGCTCGACCAACTCGCGGGCGCCATGGACCGCCGCGCCTGGATCGGCTTCGTGCGGCCCGACGGCACCGTGGCGTCGGCGACGCGCGGTGCGCTGGAGAATCAGTCGGTCGCCGCGGACGGCTGGTTCCGCGAGGCGCTGGCCGGCCCGATCTATCGCGACCTCGCGCAAGGCGGTGCCACACCGCCGGCCGCGCGCGCGACGCGCGATGACCTCTCCGTCACCGCGACCG
>NZ_JBNFNU010000588.1:0-1841 GCF_057364445.1 Xanthobacter sp. BG11Y11_SDJG | reverse complement strand
ACCGGGCGCCAAACCCGGCACCACGGCCTTCACCATCGCCACGTTCGGCACCGGCGCGAAACGGCCTCGTGCTGCCCCAGTCCATCGGCGGCGGCGGCGGCAAGGGCGGCGCGGCCTCCTCCACCGCCGGCGGCGCGGACGCCGCGAACATCTCCGCCACCCTCGGCGGCAGCGGTGGGGCCGGCAGCTATGGGGGCAAGGCCAGCGTCACCAATGCCGGCCAGGTGCAGACCTCCGGCGACCACGCGAATGCGATCCTGGTGCAGTCCATCGGCGGCGGCGGCGGCAATGCGGTGTCCACCGTCTCCACCGCATCGGGCGAAAGCGCGAAGCTGAACCTCTCCGCCGGCCTCGGCGGCAGCGGCGGCGCAGGCGGCGACGGCGGCGCGGCCACCGTGACCCATTCGGGGCAGCTCTTCACGTCCGGCGATTTCAGCAACGGCATCCTCGCGCAGTCCATCGGCGGCGGCGGCGGCTCGGCCGCCGTCACGGGCGACAGCGGCACCGGCGGTTCGGCCGATGTCAGCCTGTCCCTGAACGGCAGCGGCGGGGCCGGCGGGTACGGAAAGACCGTGACCGTCACCACGACGGGCGACATCTCCACCACTGGAACCAGCGCCAGTGCTATCCTCGCGCAGTCCATCGGCGGCGGCGGCGGCTTCGCCGGCAGCGCGCAGAACGCCGCCACCGGCCAGGTCGCGGTGGGGGCCATCATCGGCGCGTCCGGCGGCTCGGGCGGCAATGGCGGCCTGGTGAACGTCTACGCCCAGGGGGCCATCACCCTCTCCACCACCGGCGGGGCGGCCGATGCCATCGTCGCCCAATCCATCGGCGGCGGCGGCGGCGTGGGCGGCGCCGGCAAGACCAAGGCGGACGGCAAGGGCGGCAACAGCTTCGCGCTATCGGCGACCATCGGCGGCGGTGGCGGCAGCGGCGGCGATGGCGAGGCGGTCACGGTGGTGTTCGGCAGCGGCCGCACGTCCGTGATCTCCACCGGCGGCCACGATTCGGCAGGCATTCTCGCCCAATCCATCGGCGGCGGCGGCGGCAAGGCCTCGGTGGCCTCCTCGTCGAGTGGCGATACCGGCGGTGCGGCAAGCGTCGGCGCCGCTTTGGGCGGAACCGCCGGCGGCGGCGGCAATGGCGGCTCCGTCATCGTCACCGTCGACGGCGTGATCCAGACCCTGGGCGCGGGGTCCGACGGCGTGCTGGCGCAATCCATCGGCGGTGGCGGCGGCAATGCCTCCGCGGCCAACAGCGTGGCGAGCGGCGGCCAGAACACCGTGACCGCCACCTGACCCTTGGCGGCGCCGGCGGCGTCGCGGGCGACGGCGAGACCGTCACCGTCAGCCAGACCGGCACCCTCCTCACCTTCGGCGACCATGCCAACGGGCTCGTGCTCCAGTCGATCGGCGGCGGCGGCGGGCGCGCCTCGACGGTGGCCACCGATTCCGGCAATGGCAGCTTCGCGGCCTCCGTCGGCCTCGGGGCGTCAGGCGGCGCGGGGGGCGGCGGCGGCAACGTCTTTGGCAATGTCTACGGCACCATCCAGACCTCCGGCGACGCCGCCATCGGCGTGCTGGCCCAATCCATCGGCGGCGGCGGCGGCATCGCCGTGACCAGTTCCTCGACCTCGGGCGGCAGCCACGCGGTCTCCCTGACCCTGGGCGGCGACGGCGGCAGCGGCAGCAAAGGCGGGAACGTCACCATCGACCTCGGCACCTCCTCGGTGGTCCGCACCTCCGGCGCCAATGCGTTCGGCCTGCTCGCCCAGTCGGTGGGCGGCGGCGGCGGCATCGGCGGAACAGGCGCCGCGGACGCCACCGCGGCCGTCGCGTTCG
>NZ_JBNFNU010000587.1:0-1842 GCF_057364445.1 Xanthobacter sp. BG11Y11_SDJG | reverse complement strand
GCCGGCGATGGCGAGTCGAGCATGCGCACGGCGCCGCGCGCGGCGGCGGCCGGTCGGTCCACACCGGCGCCCACGTCGGGACGTCCTCCACCGCCACCGAGGATGCCGCCGGCGCGGCACCGCACGGGCCAGCTTGTCGCGGGCGTCGAGGGTGGTGCGCCAGGCGTCGAAGCCGAGGCTCGCGCCCTTCGGCAGATGGTCCTCGATCCATTTCTCGGGGCTGGTCTGCGCGAGCGGCACCACCGTGAAGGCGGCCGTGTCCACCTGGGCCGGGGCCTGGAGCGTATAGCGCCCGTCCACGAACAGCGCCGCCGCCTCCGACAGCACCACCAGGAGCCCCGCCGAGCCGGTGAAACCGGTCAGGAAGGCGAGACGCTCCTCGCAGGCCGGGACATATTCGTTCTGGTGCGCATCGGCGCGGGGAATGACGAAGCCGTCCAGCCCGCGCCGCGCCAGTTCCGCGCGCAGCGCGGCGAGGCGGTCCGCGCCTTTGGCGCCGTCGGCGAGGTCATCGAAGCTCTGGAACAGCGCCGTGAAGCGCGGATGCGTGGCGGACGCCGGGGGGCGATGGGGCTGGGACATGGCGCGACCATAGGAGCGGGCCGTGCGCTCCGCAATCGCCGGCAAAGGGTGTGGACGCGGCCGCCCGCGGAGCGCCGCGCCGGGCGATGCCTCTTGCTGGCCGCAGGGTGCCTTGGCTATGCTGAGCGTCCAGGCGGGCGTAGTTCAGTGGTAGAACGACAGCTTCCCAAGCTGTATGTCGTGGGTTCGATTCCCATCGCCCGCTCCAATCTTGCGAGCTGTCCCAAGAGCGCATCCGGCGGCCCGCGCACCGCCCCGCTCCCCGGGGATATTTTCCGCCTGCTCTCATGAACCTGCCGAAGCGCCCGACAGCCTTGCGGCCATTCCATCCGTACCGGACGTCTGACGCCGCGATCCTCCGGCGGGGGCGTCGCCGGACCGGTGCGCGCAGGCGTGACGACTGATGGGGCAGGGCGCTCCCGCCGCCGGTCGGCCGTGATCGCGAGATGCGGCGCAGGGCGCCTGCGTCGTTGCTGGGCGGCCGACGGAAGATCGCCTGCGCTCCCGGCAGGCGGGGTGTCAGATTTTCTGTCCTCCGGCAATTTCGGTTGCATTTCTATTCGGTGAATGCTCCTTCCCCGGACGCGGGGTTCGCTTTGACCGGATGGGATAGAAAATCACCATGCATGTGATCCGCTTTCTTCTCCTCTTCCTCTGCGTCGTCTCCGCGCCCGCGCTGGCCGCTGAGCGCACCATGATCGTCCTCGATGCCTCCGGCTCCATGTGGGGCACCATCGATGGCCGGCCGAAGCTGGAGATCGCCCGGCAGGCCCTGCGCCAGACGCTCGCCAAGCTGCCGCCCGGCGCCGAGGTCGGGCTCATGGCCTACGGCCACCGGGAGCGGGGCAACTGCGCCGACATCGAACTGGTGGTTCCCCCCGCCCCGGGCAGCGGCGCGGCCATCGCGGCGGCGGCCGACAAGATGCGCTTTCTGGGCAAGACGCCGCTGACCGAAAGCGTCAAGCAGGCCGCCGCGGCCTTGCGCGCCGGCGAGGACAAGGCGACCGTCATCCTCATCACCGACGGGGTCGAGACCTGCGCCGCCGATCCGTGTGCGCTCGCGGACGAGCTGGAGGCGACGGGGGTCGGCTTCACCGCCCATGTGGTCGGCTTCGGGCTGTCGCGGGAGGAGGGCCGCCAGGTCGCCTGCCTCGCCGAGCGGACCGGAGGGCGCTATATCCGCGCCGACAACGAGGCGGAACTGAAGGACGCGCTCGCGCGGCACCGTCGCCGCGCCGGCGGCGCCCGGTGTCGTCGCCC
>NZ_JBNFNU010000586.1:0-1844 GCF_057364445.1 Xanthobacter sp. BG11Y11_SDJG | reverse complement strand
CCCCGGCCGCGACCGCCATCGAGCCCGTGCGCTGCCTCGCCAATTGCAAGCGCGCCCTTTCCGCCGCCATCGCCCGCGCCGACGGCTGGACCTATGTGTTCGGCGACCTCGACGACGACAGCGCCGGCGACCTCGTCGAAGGCGCGCGCCTGCTCGCCTTGGCCGAAGACCGCCTCATGCCCTGGCGCGGCCGCCCCGAGCGCCTGAAGCGCGGCATGGTGGCGCGCATTCCCCCTCTCTTCCCCAGCAAGGACCGTCCATGACCGCGCCCTCCCTCGTCCGCGTGCCCTGCACCATCGTCACCGGCTTCCTCGGCTCGGGAAAGACGACGCTGATCCGCCACATGCTGGAGAATGCCGGCGGCCGGCGCCTCGCGGTGATCGTCAACGAATTCGGCGACGTGGGCATCGACGGGGAGATCCTCAAGGGCTGCGGCGCCCCGGCCTGCACGGAAGAGGACATCGTCGAGCTTGCCAATGGCTGCCTGTGCTGCACCGTGGCGGACGATTTCGTCCCGGCGCTGGACAAGATCCTCGCCCGCGCGCCCGACCACATCCTGATCGAGACCTCCGGCCTCGCTCTGCCCAAGCCCTTGGTGCAGGCCTTCCAGTGGCCGGCGGTGAAGAACCGGGTGACGGTGGACGGCGTGGTCGCCGTGGTGGACGGCCCCGCGCTCGCCGAAGGCCGCGTCGCCAGCGATCACGACGCGCTCGACGCCCAGCGCGCCGCCGACGAGAGCCTCGACCACGAGGACCCGGTGGAGGAGGTGTTCGACGACCAGATCGCCTGCGCCGACCTTGTCGTCATCTCCAAGGGCGACCTGATCGACGGCCCGGCGGCGGAAGCCGCCGGCGCCCGCGTCGCCGCCCATTTGTCGCGCGCCGTGAAGGTCATCACGATCACGCAGGGCCGCGTGGACCCGGCGGCGCTGCTCGGCCTCGGCCTCGCCGTGGAGGACGAGATCGACGCCCGCCGCACCCATCACGACGACGAAGAGGACCACGACCACGACGATTTCGACAGCGTCGTCGTGCCCCTTCCGGAGATTGCCGATCCGGCCGATCTCGCCGCCCGCGTGGCGCGCGCGGCGGAGGCCGCCGACGTGCTGCGGGTGAAGGGGTTCGCGGCGGTGGCCGGCAAGCCCATGCGGCTCCTCGTGCAGGGCGTCGGTCCGCGGGTGTCGCACCATTTCGACCGGGCCTGGAGCGCCGGAGAGGCGCGGCGCGGCGCGCTGGTGGTGATCGGCCTCAAGGGCTTCGACCGCGCCGCGGTGGAACGGACGATCCTCGGCTGAGGCCGGAACACGAGCGAAGGCGCCGATGCACCTGCTGTCCACCACGTCCGCGACCCTGGAGGATCTCGCCGAGCCGGTGGATCTCGCCCAGGCGCCCGCGGACATGGTGGCGCTCTCCTTCGCCGACAGCGACCTTCTCGCGCTCGCCGCGGCTTGGCGGACCGGTCGCGCCCGCCTGCCGAGCTTGCGCCTCGTGCGGCTGAAGGACCTCAGGCACCCCATGTCGGTGGACCTGTGGCTGGAGAAGGTCGCGGCCCATGCGAAGGTGATCGTGGTGCGCCAGCTCGGCGGGCTCGACTGGTGGCGTTATGGCGCCGAGCGGCTGGCGGCCGTGGCGCGCGAGAAGGGCATCGCCTTGGCGCTGCTGCCGGGCGAGGACCAGGACGATGCCCGGCTCGCCGCGCTCTCTACGCTCCCGCCCGTGGAACTGGCGCGCTGGCTTGCGTATTTCCGCGCCGGCGGGCCGGACAATCTTTCCGGCCTGCTCGATTGCATGGCCTACGCCGCCGGCGCCGAGGGGGAACCGCCGCCCGCGCCGCGCCCGGTGCCG
>NZ_JBNFNU010000585.1:0-1850 GCF_057364445.1 Xanthobacter sp. BG11Y11_SDJG | reverse complement strand
GTCACGGCCGTCGTCTCCACCGCCACGGCGGGCGCCGGCAGAGCGCGGGGGGCCGGCGCCTGGGCGCGCTTGATGGCGGCGTTCAGCTCGCCGCCGAACACGAAGATCGACGCCGTCAGATAGAGGAACACCAGGGCGATCATCACCGAGGCGAGGCCAGCATAGGTGGTGACATAGTTGGCGGGGAATTCCGAGAGATAGAAACCGAACGCCGCCGCGCCCAGCAGCCACAGCGCGAGCGTCACCAGGATGCCCGGCGCCACCTCGAGCAGGGAGCGCCGGCCGGCCGGCAGCCACAGGTGCGCCACCACCAGCGCCACCACCAGGATCAGGCCCGTGAGCCCGAAGCGCGCCAGCGTCACCATGCGCGAGAGCGGTTCGAGTTGCGGCAGCTGGTTCACCGCCGTCTGCCAGATGAGCGGCCCGAGCACCACCAGGAAGGACAGCGCCAGCATGGACACCGCGGCGAGCAGCACGTAGCCGATGGATTCGAGCCGCAGCCAGTACCACGCCCGCTCCTCGCGCACGCCATAGGCCCGGTTGAGGCCGATCCGCAGGCTCTCGATGCCATTGGAGGAAAAGTAGATGGCGAGCACCACGCCGTAGGTCAGCACGTCGGTGCGCACCTGGTTCACCACGTTGTGGATCTCGCGCGAGATCGGCTCGGCCACCTTGTGCGGCCAGGTCTCCAGGATCAGCTCGATGGTCTCGGCGGCGAGCGGACGCAGATCGAGGAAGCCGGCCAGAGCGGTCACGAAGATCAGGAACGGGAACAGCGACATCAGCGCGGAGAGCGCGATGTGGCTGGCGATCGCCCAGCCGTCGTCGGCCGAGAAGGTCCAGATCGCGTCGATGACGATCCGAAACGTGTCGATCACCCCTCGATAGGCGCGCCGCAGCATCCTCGCTCCAACTTCCCGGCTCCAACTTCCCGGCTTCGCCGGTCTCCGTCAGATCGGGCCTTCCCCGGCGAATGGCAAGCGCGCCGTGGTGTCTTCTGGCCTCAAGGCTGACATTTTCGCGATTCGACGCGGCGGGAAAATCCACTAAAGGGAACAGGCGCCGCGGCGGCAAGCGCCGGCGGCAGAGGAGGAAGCGTGCGGCCTGTCCTGTTCCTTGCCCTCGTGATCGGCGCCGCGGTGGCGATCCTGTTCACCGTCTTCCCGCAGTGGGACCTCGCCATCAGCGCCTATTTCTGGGACGTCGGGCGCCGCGCCTTCACGCTCGCGGGGGCGCCCTGGGCCAGGACCGCCCGCTCGCTCGCCAACTGGATTCCCTGGCTGATCGCCGGCCCGGCCTTCGCCGCCATCATCCTGAAGCTGCTGTTTCCCTGGGGCCGCATGTTCATGAGCGCGCGCGCCGCGGTGTTCCTCGCCGCCACCATGGCGCTCGGGCCGGGCCTCGTCGTGAACGGCATCCTCAAGGAGGAATGGGGCCGCCCGCGGCCGGTGCATGTGGAGGAGTTCGGCGGCAAGGATGCCTACCGGCCCTGGTTCGCCACCGACGGCGCCTGCCCCGGCAACTGCTCCTTCGTCTCCGGCGAGGGCGCGCTCGGCTTCTGGCTGACCGCGCCGGCGAGCCTCGTGCCCGGGCCGCTAGGGGCGGTCGCCATGACGGCGGCGGTCGCCTTCGCCGCCACCGCCGGGGCCTGCGCATCGCCTTCGGCGGCCACTTCTTCACCGACGTGGTGTTCTCGGGCGTGCTGGTGGTGCTGATCGTGGTGGCGATGCGCTACCTGCTCTACGGCTGCAAGGGCGCGCCCACCGACTTCCGCGTGGAGCACGCCATCGGCCGCCTGGGCTACGCCCTCCATGCTCTGGTGCGCGGGGCGGGCGCGCGCCCTCGCCGGC
>NZ_JBNFNU010000584.1:0-1851 GCF_057364445.1 Xanthobacter sp. BG11Y11_SDJG | reverse complement strand
CGGCGCCGCCGGCCTGCTCCTGATGCGCCGGTCCTATCCGGCCACCGGCGCGGCCGAGGCGCCGGGCAACCCGTTCGACATCGGCCCGCTGGCCGCCTTTGCCACCATGTTCGCGGCGGTGTCCGCCATCAGCGGCTTCCTGCTCAAGATGGTGGGGCCGGACAGCCTCTATGTGGTGAACGCCGTGGCCGGCACCGTGGATGTGGACGTCCCGGCGCTGAACGCCGCGCGCCTCGCCGGCGGCGGGCTGACCATGGAAGCGCGGCCCTCGCCATCCTCATCGCCCTCGCCGCCAATGCGCTCGGCCGCCTGGGGTTTGCCGCCGCAGCCGGCACCGCCGGCTTCAGCATCCGCCTGTTTGGGCGCGACGGCGGCGGCGGTGGCCGCGGCGGGGGCCGTGTTCATCGCCATCAACGCCGCCTGAGGCCGCCGGCCCGCTCGACGCGGCGGCCGGCCTCTGTCTTGATGGCGGCGTGACCATCGCGCTGACGAATCGCCCCTTCCTCGATGTCGCCCAATCGGCCACCGGCCGCGTCTGGCGCGACCGGCTGGACGTGCGCACCTCCCAGCTCGCCCTCGCCATGGCCCAGCGGCTCGGCATCGGCGATCTCGTCGCCCGCGTGCTCGCCGGGCGCGGCGTCGGCCTGGAGGAGGCCGAGGCCCATCTCGACCCCACCATCCGCGCGCTGCTGCCCGACCCCGACACGCTCACCGACATGGGCGCGGCGGTGGAGCGCCTCGCCCGCGCCGTGGCGGCCGGGGAACAGGTGGCGGTGTTCGGCGACTATGACGTGGACGGCGCCTGCGCCACCGCGCTGCTCGTCAGCGTGCTACGCGCGGCCGGGCTCGACCCCCTGTTCCACATTCCCGACCGCATCTTCGAGGGCTACGGCCCGAATGCCGGCGCCATCGAGCACCTCGCCGGCCAGGGCGTGACGCTGCTGGTGACGGTGGATTGCGGCACCACCTCCGCCGCCGCGCTCGCCGCCGCGCGGGAATTAGGGCTCGACACCGTGGTGATCGATCACCACCAGGCCGGCGAGGCGCTGCCCGCGGCGGTGGCGATCGTCAACCCGAACCGGGAGGACGACCTCTCCGGCCTCGGCCATCTGTGCGCCGCCGGCCTCGTCTTCGTCACCTGCGTCGGGCTCGTCCGCGCGCTGCGGCAGTCGGCCATTCACCACCGCCCGCCCGGCGCCGGACCTGCTGGCGGCGCTCGACCTCGTGGCGCTCGCCACCGTGGCGGACGTGGTGCCGCTGATCGGCCTCAACCGCGCCTTCGTCACCAAGGGGCTGATCGCGCTCAAGCGGCGCGAGCGCGTCGGCCTCACCGCGCTGATGGACGCCGCCCGGCTCGACGGGCCGCCGCGCCCGTTCCATCTCGGCTTCCTGCTTGGCCCGCGCATCAATGCCGGCGGGCGGATCGGCGACGCGGCGCTGGGCACCCGGCTGCTGCTCACGCAGGACCCCATGGAGGCGAAGGCCATCGCCGCCGAACTGGACCGGCTCAATGGCGAGCGGCAGGAGGTGGAGCGCGCCATCCTCGGCGCCGCCGAGGCGGAGGCGGACGCAGCCCTCGGCATCGGCGGCGAGGGCGCCTGCGTCATCGTCTCCGGCGACGGCTGGCATCCGGGAGTCGTGGGGCTGGTGGCGGCGCGGCTGAAGGAGAAGTTCCAGCGCCCGGCCTTCGCCATCGCCTTCAACGGCGAGACCGGCACCGGCTCGGGCCGCTCGCTCGCCGGGGTCGATCTCGGCCGCGCGGTGCGCGAGGCGGTGGAGCTGGGCCTGCTGGTGAAGGGCGGCGGCCACGCCATGGCGGCCGGCCTCACTGTGGAGCGCGGCAAGCTCGGC
>NZ_JBNFNU010000583.1:0-1853 GCF_057364445.1 Xanthobacter sp. BG11Y11_SDJG | reverse complement strand
GGCGTGGTGGCGGGCGGCGCGCTGCATCCGGCGGACGTGGCGGTCGCTCGCCGCCGGCGCCTGGAGCCGCGGCATCGGCACTCGACCCCGCGGCCCCCCCTGCCCGTGCCGTCCCATCCAAGGGCCAGATGCTCGGCGCTGCAGATGGACCCGGCGGCGCCGCTGCTCAATCACGTTCTGTGGGCGCCGGGCGCCTACCTCGTGCCGCGCCGCGACGGCCGCCTCATCATCGGCGCCACCACGGAGGAGAAGGGCTTCGACACTGCCCTCACCGCCGGCGGCCTGCTGGCGCTGCTCACCAATGCCTGGCGCGCGCTGCCGGCGCTGGAGGAACTGCCGATCATCGAACAGTGGGTGGGCTTCCGCCCCGGCAGCCGCGACGACGCGCCCATCCTCGGCCCGAGCGCGGAGGTGGAGGGGCTCATCTACGCCACCGGCCACCACCGCAACGGCATCCTGCTGCTGCCGGTGACCACGCAGGCCATCGTCTCGCAGATCCTCGACGGCCGCATGGACGCGGTGGCGGCGCCCTTCACCGCCGCCCGCTTCGCGCCGCGCGCGGCGGCGGAGTGAGCGCCATGGCCCTCGGCCTTACCGTCAACGGCGCGCCGGAACAGCACGCGGTCGCCACCGTCGCCGAGCTGTTGCGCGAGAAGGGCGTGGACGCGCACCGCAAGGGCATCGCGGTGGCGCTCAACGGCGCCGTGGTGCCGCGCCGCGCCTGGGGCGAGACCGCGCTTGCGGCCGGCGACCAGGTGGAAATCATCGAGGCGAAGCAGGGGGGCTGATCCCCGCCCCGGGAACGGGGTACTTCGCCGGAAACGGACGAGACCAACCATGACCGCGTTCAATGATCCTCTCGTCATCGCCGGGCGCAGCTTCGCCTCGCGCCTGTTCCTCGGCACCGCGGGCTACCCGAACCAGAAGGTGTTCCTCGACGCGCTGGAGGCCTCGGGGTCCGAGATGGCCACCGCCTCGATCCGCCGCATCAGCCTTAAGGGCTACGAGGAGAGCCTGACGGACCTGCTCACCGGCCGGGTGCACATTCTGCCCAACACCGCCGGCTGCCAGACCGCCAAGGATGCGGTCCTCACCGCGGAACTCGCCCGCGAGGCGCTGGAGACGGACTGGGTGAAGCTGGAGGTGATCGGCGATCGCGAACTGCTCTATCCCAACGTCGAGGAACTGCTGAAGGCCACCGAGGAGTTGGTGAACCGCGGCTTCGTGGTGCTGCCCTATTGCAACGACGATCCCGTCACCTGCCAGAAGCTCGCCGACCTCGGCGCCGCGACCGTGATGCCGCTCGGCTCCATGATCGGCACCGGGCTCGGCATCGCCAACCCGCACATGATCGAGCTGATCTGCGCCCGCTCGCCGGTGCCGGTGGTGCTGGACGCCGGCATCGGCACGGCATCGGACGCCGCGCTCGCCATGGAGCTCGGCTGCGCGGCGGTGCTGCTCAACACCGCCGTGTCGAAGGCGCACGACCCGGTGCGCATGGCCTCGGCCTTCCGCCACGCGGTGGAGGGCGGGCGCCTCGCCCGTCTGTCGGGGCGCATCCCGAAGAAGCTGCATGCGGAAGCATCCAGCCCCGAATTCGGCCTGGTCGGCAGCTGAGGCGGGGATGCTCCCCGCCCCGCCGGTTCTGCTCATCACCGACCGGTCGCAGGCGAAGGGCGACCTTGCCGCCGTGGTCGGCGCGGCCTGCGCCGGCGGCTGCCGCTGGATCAGCCTGCGGGAGAAGGACCTGCCGGAGGCGGAGCAGATCGCCCTGTTCGCCCGCATCGCGGCGATCGCCCGGCCGTTCGGCGCGCGGGTGACGCTGCACGGACCGGCTGAACGCGCCCGCGCCG
>NZ_JBNFNU010000582.1:0-1858 GCF_057364445.1 Xanthobacter sp. BG11Y11_SDJG | reverse complement strand
C
This sequence comes from Xanthobacter sp. BG11Y11_SDJG, assembly GCF_057364445.1. Classification (NCBI taxonomy): domain Bacteria; kingdom Pseudomonadati; phylum Pseudomonadota; class Alphaproteobacteria; order Hyphomicrobiales; family Xanthobacteraceae; genus Xanthobacter; species Xanthobacter sp. BG11Y11_SDJG. Next base: position 1,857 of record NZ_JBNFNU010000582.1, on the reverse strand, counting down.
GGCGAATTGTGGCCGGTGGAGACACGGGCCCTGGCGGGCGATGCCTCCACCGAGATCGACATCTTCGGTGCCGCCGAGCTTGAGCGGCTCGCGCCGGACCTGGCGCGGCGCGCGCACATCGCCCTCGTGCCGACGTCCGGCGCGGCGCCGACCGCGCGCGGCCGAGGACCGGGGCATGGTGGTGCAGTCGGGTACGGCCGGTGGTCCTGACCGCCGGTGCGGGCGGGCACGGCGCGCTCATGGGCGGCACGCTGCTGAACCAGAACCTCGACTTCATCGACACCATCAACGACCTGGTCTACGGCTCCGGCAGCCTGCCCGAGGGCTCCGCCGGCACCGCCACGCTGTTCGTGGAGGACGTGCGGGTCTCCACCAACGTGCGCCTGTTCGAGGGGCGGCGCGCGCTCGGCACCCGCGTCTCGCAGGAGGTGCGGGACGCGGTGCTCGGCCAGGGCCGGGTGTGGCGCGATCGCGCGTTCGTGGTCAACGACTGGTACATCTCGGCCTACGAGCCGGTGGTGGACAGTCGCGGCCGGCGCATCGGCATGCTGTATGTCGGCTTCCTCGAAGCGCCGTTCCTCGCCTTGAAGCGCACCAGCCTGATGGCGGTCGGGATCGGCTTCCTGCTGGTGGCGCTGGTGGCGATCCCGGTGCTGCTGCGCTGGTCCGCCGCCATCTTCCGGCCCATCGAGGCCATGAACGCCACCATCGCCGGCGTGGAGGCGGGCCAGCTCTCCGCCCGCACCGGCGTCGCCGCGACCGAGGACGAGATCGGCCGCGTGGCGCACCATCTCGATGCCATGCTCGACCTGCTCCAGCAGCGCGACGCCGAGCTCCGGCGCTGGACCGGAGAACTCGACCGCCGCGTCGCCGAGCGCACCGCGGAACTGCGTGCGGCCAATGCGGAACTGGCCGAGACCCAGCGCCAGCTCGTAATGTCGGAGAAGCTCGCCGCCATCGGCGAGATCACCGCCGGGGTGGCGCACGAGATCAACAATCCCGTGGCGGTCATCCAGGGCAACCTCGACGTGGCGCGCGAGGTGCTCGGCGTCGCGGCGGCGCCGGTCAAGACCGAGTTCAACCTCATCGACCAGCAGGTCCACCGCATCACCATCATCGTCTCGAAGCTGCTCCAGTTCGCCCGTCCCGCCGAGTTCGCCGGCCATCTCGATCCGGTGGCCGCCGGGGACGTGGTGTCCGACGCTCTGGTTCTGGTGCAGCATCTGCTCTCGCGCAGCGAGATCGCCGTGGTGCGCGCGGACGCGGCGCGCCGCCTGGTGCTCATGAACCGGGTGGAGATGCAGCAGGTGCTCATCAACCTGATGGTCAACGCCATTCACGCCATGCCCGGCGGCGGCACGCTGATCCTGCGCACGCTCGATGCCGCCCACAACGGCCGGCCGGGCGTGCAGGTGGAGGTGGAGGACACCGGCGGCGGCATTCCCCCGGGACGCATCGAGCGGGTGTTCGACCCGTTCTTCACCACCAAGCCGCAGGGCGGCACCGGCCTCGGCCTCTCCATCAGCTATACCCTGGTGGAGCGCGCGGGCGGGGTGATGGCGGTGGCGAGTCCTCCGGGGCGCGGCGCCTGTTTCTCGTTCTGGCTGCCGCAGGCGCCGGCCTACCCGGCAGGATAGAGCGGATCGATGCGGGCGCGGCGCGCCGCGCGCCCGGTCGTTGCGCGCGCCGCGTGTTGGCGCGGAAGGCGGGAGAGGAAGTCGCGCCCCTTCCAGGCCGGCGCCTCGGCGCGGTAGAGCGCGTGGTAGAGGTCGCGCACCGCATGGGCCAGGCGCGGCGTGCGCAGGCTATCGGTGCCGGCCGAGAGCCGCAGCCAGGCGAGGAAGGCGGCATGGGCGC
>NZ_JBNFNU010000581.1:0-1903 GCF_057364445.1 Xanthobacter sp. BG11Y11_SDJG | reverse complement strand
CGATCCACGCTCAGCCCGGTACGCCCGCTTTGGCCGCCGCCGCCGCGGCCGCCTCGGTGCGCCCGGCATCGTCGCCGGGACCGTCGCTGATCAGCACGATCCGCCCCACCGGAGCGTCGGCGCCGCGCAGCAGGTCCACCGCGCGGGCGATGGCGAGGTCGGGGCGGTCGTTCAGCACCGGCATCAGATCGGTGGCGAGTTCCGGCACCATCAGGCCGATGACGCGCGCGTCCTCGGTCAGCGGCGCGGCGACGAACGGCCGGTCGGCATAGATCACCAGCCCCATCTGACCGCCGCGCATGCGCTTGAGGATATCCTCCACCTTGTGGCGGGCGGCGCCGAAGCGGGTCGGGCTCTGGTCCTGCGCGTTCATGGACTGGGCGAGGCTCAGCACGATCACGGTCGGGTCGAGCCGGTCGAGCGCCGGGGTCGGCAGCTGGCGCCACGCCGGGCCGGCCATGGCGAGGCTCGCCAGCACCCAGCCGAGGAGCAGCACCGCCACCGGCCATTGCGGGTGCCGCGTTCGGCGCCGAGGGCGAGATGGCGCAGCAGGTGGGCGTCCACGAGCTTCGCCCAGGCATTGCCGCCGGTACCAATGCGCCGCCAGGCGAGCACCGCCACCAGCGCCGCCGGCACCAGAGCGAGCAGCCATTCCGGCCGCAGGAAGTGGAAGCCCGCCGGATCATGGCCGCGCGCTCCCCGGCAGGCGGCTCGGCCTCCGCCGCCGGGCGGCCGGCGAAAGCGCGGCCAGGCGAGCACGGCGCGACGAGGAGGCTCAGCACCAGCGCCGCGTTTTCCCAGCGGCCACGGGAACAGCGACACCGTGGGGGTGAGAAACAACGGGTCGCCGGCCACCGGCTCCATGCGCTCGATGTCGTCATAGATGGCGGCGAGGCCGCGCCCGTCGCGGGCGCGGAAATAGCGCCCGCCGGTGAGGTCGGCGATCTTTTGCAGCGTCTCCTCGTCGAGGTCGGCGGAGGGGTTGACCACCCGCTGGCCGAAGCCGATGCCGCCCGGCAGCCGGTCGGCGCCGACGCCGATGGTGTAGATCTTCACCCCCGCCTGGCGCGCCAGCGCCGCCGCGTCCAGGGGCTCGAGCACGCCGGAATTGCTGGCGCCGTCGGTGAGCAGGATCAGGACGCGCTGGCCCTCCGGCCGCGCGCGGAGCGTCTTCACGGCGAGCGCGAGCGCATCGCCAATGGCGGTCTCCGGCCCGGCGAGGCCGATGCTGGCGCTGGCGAGCAACTCGCGCACCACATTGCGGTCGAAGGTGAGGGGCGCCTGGAGATAGGCCCGGCTGCCGAACAGGATGAGGCCCACCCGGTCGCCCTTGCGGCGGGCCAGGAAGTCGTCCACCACGGACTTCACCACCGTGAGCCGGTCGGCGACCAGCGGCCCGCCGAGCGCGAGATCGTCGCGCGCCATGGAACCTGAGAGGTCCACCGCCATCATCAAATCGCGCCCCGCCACCGGGATCGCCACCGGCTGGCCGAGATAGGCCGGGCGCGCCGCCGCGCTCACCAGCAGCGCCCAGATCAGCCAGAGCAGCATCAGGCGCAGGACCTTGGCGCGGCGCGCGCCGCGCCCGGCGAGCCGGCCGCGGCGAGGTCCGCATAGAAACGGCACCTTGAGCGCGCCGGAGCGGGGCTGGCGGGCGTGCGGCATCAGCCACCGCATCACGAGCGGCACCGGCAGGAGCGCGAAGGCCCAGAGCCACTGGAACGCGATCATGCGTTGTTCCTGAGCCAGCGGTGCACGCTTTTCACCACCAGCGCGCGGTCGACGCGGTCGGCGTCGGGCAGGCCCGGCGGCAGATAGGGCGCCTGCGCCACGAAGGCGCGCACCTCCTCCGGCAAACCGGCCTTGCCGTCGCCGAGCACGCGCTGCCAGTCCGCGCCGGTGA
>NZ_JBNFNU010000580.1:0-1907 GCF_057364445.1 Xanthobacter sp. BG11Y11_SDJG | reverse complement strand
CGGCGAACCGCCGGACGGGCGGCGCGGCGCCCCGGTCCGGACGGCGGGCGGGCGGAGGAGCGGGCGGGCGGACGGGAAGGAGGATTTCATCGCCGCAGATAGAGCATGAAGCGCGGTGCAATCCAACTTCGCCACCGCCCCGCCGCCATGGGTCGCTAACCGGACACCGTCGCGGGCCCCTGCCAACCTTGCCTCCCGCGCGGCGATCCCTTAAGACGCCAGCTAAACGCCCCGGACCAGCGCCGGGGCTTTGTTTTGTCGCGCGGGCCGCCAGGCGATCCCCGCGCCGCTTCGAGGAGGCTCCACCCCGTGGCCAACGTGGTCGTGGTCGGCTCGCAATGGGGCGACGAAGGCAAGGGCAAGATCGTCGACTGGCTCTCCGAGCAGGCGGACGTGGTGGTCCGCTTCCAGGGCGGCCACAATGCCGGCCACACCCTCGTGGTGGGCGGCAACACCTACAAGCTGTCGCTGCTGCCCTCGGGCGTGGTGCGCCCGGGCAAGCTGTCGGTGATCGGCAACGGCGTGGTGCTCGATCCCCAGGCGCTGGTGGACGAGCTGGCGCGCCTCGCCGCGCAGGGCGTCGTCGTCGGCCCGGAGCGCCTGCGCATCGCCGAGACCACGCCGTTGATCCTGCCGTTGCATCGCGAGCTGGACGCCCTGCGCGAGAACGCCACGGTGGAGAGCGCGCGCATCGGCACCACCAAGCGCGGCATCGGCCCGGCCTATGAGGACAAGGTGGGCCGCCGCGCCATCCGCCTCGTCGACCTCGCCGAGCCGGCCAGCCTGGCGGCCAAGGTGGAGCGCCTCCTGGCGCACCACAACCTGATCCGCCGCGGCCTCGGCGTGCCGGAGGTCGACGCCACCACTTTGGTGTGCGAGCTGAACGCCATCGCCCCCCGGGTGCTGCCCTTCATGGACCGGGTGTGGGACCTCTTGGATCGCGCCCGTCGCGAGGGCAAGAAGATCCTGTTCGAGGGCGCCCAGGGGGCGCTGCTCGACATCGACCACGGCACCTATCCGTTCGTGACCTCCTCCAACACCGTTGCCGGCGCGGCCTCCAGCGGCTCGGGCATCGGGCCGGGCGCGCTCGATTACGTGCTGGGCATCACCAAGGCCTACACCACGCGCGTCGGCGGCGGCCCGTTCCCCACCGAGCTCACCGACGCGGTCGGCAAGACCCTGGGCGAGAAGGGCCGCGAGTTCGGCGTCGTCACCGGCCGGGCGCGCCGCTGCGGCTGGTTCGACGCCGTGCTGGTGCGCCAGACCGTGCGCACCTGCGGCATCCACGGCATCGCGCTCACCAAGCTCGACGTGCTGGACGGGTTTACCGAGCTGAAGGTTTGTGTCGGCTACACGGTGGATGGAAAGCAGATCGACCACCTGCCGGCGGAGAGCGGCGCGCAGGCCCGCGCCGAGCCGATCTACGAGACCATGGAGGGTTGGCAGGATTCCACCGCCGGGGCGCGCTCCTGGGCGGACCTGCCGGCGGAGGCCGTGAAATATGTGCGCCGGGTGGAGGAGCTGATCGGCTGCCCGGTGGCGGTTTTGTCCACAAGCCCGGAGCGCGACGACACCATACTGGTGCATAATCCTTTCCTGGCCTGATCCAAGGCCGCCCACGGAACGCGAAGCAAAGTCCCGATGGCCGATTATTTCCCGCTTCTCGCCCGCGCGATCGCGAGCCTGCCGCAGAAGAGCGCCGAGAGCCGGCGCGCGGTCTACGACCGTGCCCGCGCGACGCTGCTGCGCCAGCTGCGCAGCGTCGACCCGCCGCTGCCGGAGGGCGAGATCACCCGGGAGCGGATGTCGCTCGAGGACGCCATCCGCCGCGTGGAAGCGGAATTCCCGCCGCCGCCCGAAGCGGTGACGGAGGAAAGCCCGCCGGAGCCGGAGGAGCCCGCGCCGCC
>NZ_JBNFNU010000579.1:0-1913 GCF_057364445.1 Xanthobacter sp. BG11Y11_SDJG | reverse complement strand
CCGGGCGAGGCTCGGCAGCGCCTCCAGCGCCGCGGCCGCGCCGCCAAACTGGTTGATAAGCACGCGGAAAGGTGCGCGGGCCGACATTTTCGGTGCGGATCAGGCGCAGCCAGTCCAGCCGCTGCTCGGGGCCGAGCAGGTCGCGTCCGGCTTCGGGCGGCGGGGAGGAGGGCGCGCCGCGGGAAGCCATCGCTCAGCCCTTCGCGCCGATCTTGCCTTCGGTGCCGGCGACCAGCCGGGCGATGTTCTCGTGGTGCTTGGCCCACAGGATCGCCGCCAGCAGCATGAGCAGCAGCGCCGCCCGCGTCTCGCCGAGCGCCAGGGCGGCCAGCGGTGTGGCGACGGCGGCAACGAGAGCCGAGAGTGAGGAATAGCGCGTCAGATAGGCCACCAGCAGCCAGGCGGCCGCGAAGGCGAGCGCCGCCGGCCAGGCCAGCGCCAGCGCGACGCCGAGGAAGGTCGCGACCCCTTGCCGCCTTGAAGCCGAGCCAGACCGGGAAGACGTGCCCGAGAAACGCGGCGAGGCCCGCGGCCAGCGCCCCGTCAGGGCCGAAGAGGTGCCCGGCGATCAGCACCGCCGCGGTTCCCTTCAGCGCATCGCCCAGCAAGGTGAGGGCGGCGAGGTCCTTGCGGCCGGTGCGCAGCACGTTGGTGGCGCCGATATTGCCCGAGCCGATGGTGCGGATGTCGCGGGTGCGGCCGAGCCGCGTCAGCACCAGCCCGAACGGGATCGAGCCCAAGAGATAGCCGATGGCGAGGGCGAGGAGCGTCGGCGCCGCGGGCAGCGACCAGGAAAGCGAAGAGAGCATGGGCGTCCGGCGGTGGGTGGGCGCTCAAACGTATTCGTAGACGGTCTGCCCGGCAACGATGGTCCGCAGCACCCGCCCGTCCAGCCGCGCCTCGTCGAACGGCGTGTTGCGCGAGCGCGACTTCAGGTCCCGCTTGTCGAGCACATAGGCCTGGTGCGGATCGAAGACGATGACGTCCGCCGGGGCGCCGGCCTTCAGCGTGCCGCCCTTGAGGCCGAGGATTTGCGCCGGCCGCGTCGACAGAGCGTGCAGCAGGTTCACGAGGTCGATCTCGTCCGCATGGACGAGGCGCAGCGCGGCGGCCAGCAGGGTTTCGAGGCCCAGTGCGCCGGGCTCGGCTTCCGAGAAGGGCAGGCGCTTGCCCTCCACGTCCTGGGGCAGGTGGTCCGAGACCACCACGTCGATCAGTCCGCTCGCCAGCGCCCGGATCAGCGCCTTGCGGTCCTCCTCAGCGCGCAGCGGCGGGCGCAGCTTGAAGAAGGTGCGGTAGGAGCCGATGTCCAGCTCGTTGAAGGTCAGATGGTTGATGGAGGCGGAGGCGGTCACCGGCAGCCCGGCCTCCTTGGCGCGTTCCAGCACGGCGAGCGATTCGGCGCAGGTCACGGCCGCCGCGTGGTAGCGCCCGCGCGCGTCGCCCACCAGGCGCACGTCGCGTTCCAGCACGATGGTCTCGGCCGATTTCGGCACGCCGCCGAGGCCGAGGCGCGCGGCGAATTCGCCCTGGTTCATGGCGCCGCCGGACATGGTGGCGTCCTCGGTGTGGTGCACGATGAGGGCGTCGAAATCCCGCGCATAGGTCAGCACGCGGCGCAGCACCTGCGCGCTCGGCACCGATTTGTGGCCGTCCGTGAAGGCGACCGCGCCGGCGGCGGTGAGCAGGCCGATCTCGGTCATCTCCTCGCCCTTGAGGCCCTTGGTGATGGCGGCCATGGGGTGGACGCGCACCACCGCCGTGTCGCGGGCGCGGCGCAGGATGAAGTCGACGATGGCCGGCTCGTCCACCACCGGGTCGGTGTCGGGCTGGCAGATCAGCGTGGTGACGCCGCCGGCGGCGGCGGCGAGCGAGGCGCTCGCCAGCGTCTCGCGCGGCTCGGCGCCGGCTCT
>NZ_JBNFNU010000578.1:0-1916 GCF_057364445.1 Xanthobacter sp. BG11Y11_SDJG | reverse complement strand
CGGCGGCGTCAGGAGAAGGCCGCGGCCACGCCCGGCATGGGAATGCGGCGCGATGGCGCCGACGGGGCGCCCCCGCCGACAGATCGTCCAGAGCCGCGTGCCACAGCGGCGCCGGGTCCAGTTGCTGAAGCACGGCCCCGTCCGTCCCCTCGATGGTGCGCAGCGCGAACGGATAGGGCTCCGCCTGGTGGCCGAGCGCCGCGGCCTCCAGCGCCATGGCGGCCTCGCCCTCGAAGGAGAGGCGCGGCGGCGCCAGGCCGAGAAGGCAGGCCATGGCGTCGAACAGCCGCCCCGCCGAACAGGCGGGCGGCGCATTCAGCCCTTTGTCCATCATCGCCCGGAGCGTCGCCACGGGGCGCGCGGCGAACAGCGGTGCGAGCCGCGGATGGGCGTCCGCCGCGCCGCGCCCCAAAGCGGCGTCGAGATGGGCGAGGAGCACGCGGAACGGCTCGCGCGCCGCCGTGTCCCCGCCCGCGAGCGGGATGGGCGCGAGCAAGGCGAGGCGCGTCATGGCGCGGTAGTCGCAGGCGAGGATCTCGGCGCCCCAGACGGTGCCGTCCGCTCCCAGGCCCAGGCCGTCGAGGGCGATGCCGATCACCGACCCCTGGTCGCGCCGCCAGCCGGCCTCCGCCAGCACGGCGGCGATGTGGGCGTGGTGGTGCTGGACCGCGATCAGCGGCACGCCCTTGTCCTGGGCCAGATCGGCGCCGTCGCGGCTGGCGCGGTAGCCGGGGTGGAGGTCCACCGCCACCGCCTCCGGCACATGGCGGAAGATGGCGGCATAGTCCGCATGCGCATCCGCGAAGGCATCGGCGGTGGCCGGCTCGTCGAGATCGCCCAGATGGTGCGAGAGCAGCGCGTTGCGCCCGCGCGTGAGGCAGAAGGCGCTCTTCACCTCCGCCCCCATGGCGATCACCGCCGGCGCGTCCGCGAAATCCTCCGGCAGGGTGAGCGGCAGAGGCGCGCGCGCGGCCGCGCCGCCATGACCCGCGCCTGGCCGGCGGCCGGATCCGCACCACGCTGTCGTCGAGCCGCCGGGCGATGGGCCGGTCTGCATGAGGAACGCATCGGCGATGCCGGCGAGGCCGGTCCGGGCATCGGCGTCGCGGAACGCCTGCGGCTCCGAGGAGCGGTTGCCCGAGGTCATCACCAGCGGCCGCTCCGCCGCCGCCAGCAGCAGGTGATGCAGCGGCGTGTAGGGCAGCATCAGCCCCAGATGCCGCTGGCCCGGCGCGACGCCCGCGGCGAGCGCCGTTCCGGGCCGCAGGGGCAGGAGCACGATGGGGGCGGAGGGGTGCGTCAGCGCCGCGCGGGCCGCGTCGTCGAGCTCGCACAGGGTTTCGGCGGCGGCAAGGTCCGCCATCACCGCCAGCGGCTTGGCCGGGCGATGCTTGCGGGCGCGCAGGGCGGCGACGGCCTCGGCGCTGGTGGCATCGCAGGCGAGGTGGAAGCCGCCGATGCCCTTCACCGCCAGGATCGCGCCTTGTGCCAGCAGCCGCGCCGCCTCCACGATGGGATCGGCCGAGGGCAGCACGGCGCCCTCCCGCTCCAGCCACAGACGCGGCCCGCAGGCCGGGCAGGCGATGGGCTGGGCGTGGAAGCGCCGATCGGCGGGATCGTCATATTCGCCGCGGCAGGCGGCGCACATCCGAAAGCCGGCCATGGTGGTGGCCGGCCGGTCGTAGGGCAGGCCGGCGACGATGGAGAAGCGCGGCCCGCAATCGGTGCAGTTGGTGAAGGCGTAGCGATGGCGCCGCGCCGCCGGGTCGGCGATCTCCGCAAGGCAGGCGGGGCAGGTGGCGACATCGGGCACGATGCCCACCGACACCTCGCCTGCGCCGCTCTCGGCGATCGCGAAGCCTGCGCCCGCGGGCGGCGGCGCCTCCCGCCGCTCGACGCTGGCGATGCGGGCGAGC
>NZ_JBNFNU010000577.1:0-1917 GCF_057364445.1 Xanthobacter sp. BG11Y11_SDJG | reverse complement strand
CTCCTCCGGCGTCGCCGCGGCGTTCTCGATCACGCGCGGCGCGGTGCGGCGCCGCATAGGCGCGCGGCAGATGGGATTCGATCAAATTGGCCATGCGGTTGTCGCGGGCGGAACCGCTGGAGCCGCCCAGGACGACGCCGACCAGGTACCGGTCGTCGGTCTTCACCGACGTCAGGAGGTTGAAGCCCGAGGCGCGGGTGTAGCCGGTCTTGATACCGTCCACGCCCTCGACGCGCCCCAGCAGCCGGTTGTGGTTCCCGATCGCCTGGCCCTTGTAATAGAAGGTGCGGGTGGCGAAGTAGCGGTACTGGCGCGGGAAGCGGTCCTGGATCGCCCGCCCGAGGATGGACAGGTCGCGCGCCGTGGTCACCTGCCCCGGATTGGGCAGGCCCGAGGCGTTGCGAAACGTGGTGCGGCTCATGCCGAGCGCACGCGCCTTCGCGGTCATCATCTGCGCGAACTCGGCCTCGCTGCCGCCGATCGCCTCGGCGATCACCACCGCCACGTCGTTGGCCGAGCGCGTCACCAGCGCCTTGATGGCGTCCTCCACCTCGATGGTGGAGCCCGCCCGCACATAGAGCTTCGACGGCGACTGGGACGCCGCCTTGGCCGACACCGGCAGATCGCTGTTGAGCCTCAGGCGGCCCGCTTCCAGCTGCTCGAACAGCAGGTAGAGCGTCATGACCTTGGTCACCGAGGCAGGATGCCGCAGGGCGTCGGCGTTATCCTCGTACAGGACGCGCCCGGTCTTGCCGTCCACCATGATGGCCGAGCTGCCGTAGCGCCAGCGCGCGCCGTCCGCGTCCGCCACCGGCTTCGGCGCGACTTTGCGCTGGGTCGAACGCTCCACCTGGCTGCGCTTCCGCGGCTTGGCCTCCGCCACCGTGCTGGTGAAGGCGAAGCTTGCCAACACTGCAACCGCAAGGGCTTTCACGCCCCAGGCGGTGTTCGCGGACGCAATACGCATGCAACGGCCCCTGAGTGAACAAAACGCGATCCGCCCCGGCCCTGCTGAGGTCTCCCAGGACAGGAAGACCGACCGCAGTGCGCGGGGAGCGGCGTGGGGGAGCGACGAGGGGAACGTTAAGAACGGGGAGTTACCAAGGCGTAAACAGGGCGGGCCGGCCATATTGTGCACTGCACCATAGCTCTTGACATTCATGCTGCACTGCATAATATCCACAGCCGAGCGGAGAGAAATCCACTCACCGGAAACGTCTGGCACGGCGCCGCGCGCCGTCCTGAGGAACGAGGATACTCCCATGGTGCAGAGCCCTGAAGAATTCCAGAAGCTGAGCAAGGACAACATCGACGCCGCGATGAAGAGCTTCGGCACGCTCTCCAAGAGCGCCCAGGCGATCGCGGTCGAGGTGGCGGACTACACCAAGACCTCCTTCGAGCAGGGCACCGCCGCCCTGGAGAAGCTGCTGGGCGCCAAGAGCGTCGAGCAGGCCATCGAGATCCAGCAGAGCTACCTGAAGTCGGCCTATGAGGGCGCCGTCGCCCAGGCCACCAAGATCGGCGAGCTCTACACCGAGCTGGCGAAGGAGACCTACAAGCCCTTCGAGAGCGCGTTCGGCAAGTTCCCGCGCTGACCTCTCGAACGAGGCCCTGCGCAGCGTATCCGCGCTCGCGCGCCGCGTTTGAGGCGCGCTGGATCCAGGCCCGGTCTTGCGCCGGGCCTTTTTCATGGGCAAAAGGGGGCGGCATCGAACAGGCCCCCGTCGCGACCCTGGCAAAGCGCCGGGCGGCTCCCTATTATCTGGCGCGAGCGCCGAGCTCCGTGGTCCAAGGACGGAGCACCGGTACGGGGCGCGACTGACATGACAGACATCGCTCACGCGTGCGCACGGCTCCCTCGCAAGAGCCCCACCGCCCGCAGGCCAATTTGATCCGGCCGCCGCCGCGACCATGCAC
>NZ_JBNFNU010000576.1:0-1933 GCF_057364445.1 Xanthobacter sp. BG11Y11_SDJG | reverse complement strand
AGCCGGGCCGAACCCACGCCGGGCGCCCCCGCGGAGACCCGGGACGCCGCGACCGAGACCCGCAACCGCGGCCATCGTGCGCGCCGCGTTCGAGGCCTGGCGCAAGGGCGGCAACGTCTTCACGGAACTGCTCGCGCCCGACTTCGTCTGGATCATCCACGGCTCCAGCTCGGTCGCCGGCAGCTATCGCGGCATGGACGACTTCGTCGCGAGGGCGTCCTCGCCCCTCACCAGCCGCCTGACGGGGCCGGTGGTGCCCGAGGTCCGGCACATCTGGGCGAGCGGCGACCGGGTCATCGTCCGCTTCGACGGATCGGCCACCACCACGTCCGGCGCGCCCTACCGCAACCAGTTCGTCTGGATCTTCCGGATGAAGGACGGCGCCGCGGTGGAGGTCGAGGCGTTCCTTGATCTCGTCGCCTACGACCGGGTGGTGGCCAACAACGCGCCGCGCGCGCGGTAGGCACCCTCCCGCCGGCCTCAGGCGCTGAGGCGCTCGCCCTGCGGGCGGAACATGCGCTCCATCTCGCGCCTGAGGCGCACCGCCTCGCTGTCGGCGATCTCCACATCCGCCCAGCAGACGGCGGCGCCGGCCTTCACCGGGGTCTTGAGCGTGACATGGTGCGCAAGGCCGATGGGCAGCGCGCCGAGGGCGAGCGAATCCTCGGCGCGCATGATGCGGCCATAGACCGTGTAGCCGCCCTCCCCGTCCAGCACCGTGCCGGCCGGCAGGTCGCGCTTGGCGGTGGCGGAGACGTCCGAATAGAAGCCGATGGCCGAGCCCGTCGCCTCGCCGCGCAGCGCCGCCGCGGCCACCGAGATGCCGAGTTCCAGGCCGATCAGATGATAGGGGCGGTAGAGCGCGGTGTAGCGGCCCGAGGGGTCCGTCACCATGCCGTATTCCTTGAAGCAGCGCCGGGCATAGTCGCCGCGCTGGGAGGGGTCCGCCTCCAGCACCACATAGACGCCCCACCTGAGGTCGCGGAACACCGGCCGGCCGTCCAGCTCCAGCGAGGAGACCACCTCCACCATGCCGGTCTCCTCCAGGACGCCGCCGTCGGCGCGCGGGCGCAGGACCCGCGCCAGGTCGTCCACGCCGCAGGGCGGGAACAGGAGGCCGTCGCGCGGCGCCTTGAGGCCGGTCATGTTGGAGATGGCGGCCATCTCGATGGCGGACTTGGTGCCGTCGACGAAGGAGTTGAACATCTGCGGGTTCATGCCGCCCGCCCGCGCCATCTCCGGGGCGATGGCGAGGTTGTCCCACACCGTCTCCGGGGTGGAGCCGTGGAACGCCGGCAAATGCCGGGTGCCCTTGCCCGCCGCCACCACGCGGAAGCCGCAGGCCTCGGCCCAGTCCACCATGTCGCACACCAGCGCCGGCTGGTCGCCATAGGCGGCGGCATAGACCACGCCGGCCCGGCGCGCGCGCTCCGCCACCAGCGGGCCGGCGAGCACGTCCGCCTCCACCGTCACCATCACCACGTGGCGGCCGTGCTCGATGGCCGACAAGGCATGGTGGAGCCCGGCGGCGGGGCTGCCGGTGGCGTCGACGATCACCTCCAGCCCGTCGGCGGCGATCAAAGCGGCGGCGTCTTCCGTCACCACCGTGCGGCCGGTGCGCCGGGCCTCGTCGAAGTCGCGGGCGAGCGCGGCGTCGGTGTCCCATCCGGTGGCGTCGAGCGCGGCCACCGCCCGCGCGCGGGAGAGGTCGGCGATGCCGATGAGGTGCATGCCCGGCGTGGTGCGCACCTGCGACAGGAACATGGAGCCGAACTTGCCGGCGCCGATCAGGCCGACGCGGACGGGGCGGCCTTCGGCGGCGCGCGCCTTGAGCTTGCGGGCGAGATTCATGGGGCGTCCTCTCCTGTCGCTGGCGGGCCATCGCGGCGGCCCGTTCGGGTTCGTGTGGCCGGCTGGCCTGCGGCGCCGGCGC
>NZ_JBNFNU010000575.1:0-1942 GCF_057364445.1 Xanthobacter sp. BG11Y11_SDJG | reverse complement strand
GGGGGGCTGGGGGCTCCTCGCGCTCGCCCTCGCCGCCGGCGCCTATGCCTCTGTCCGGTCCGGGTCGACGCCCGCGACCACCCTCATGAGCGCGTCCGTGGCCCGCGGCGACGTGGAGGAGACGGTGCTGGCCACCGGCACTCTGAAGCCCGCCAAGCTGGTGGCGGTGGGCTCCCAGGCGTCAGGCCGCATCACCGCCTTCAGGGTTAGGCTGGGCCAGACGGTGAAGGCGGGCGATCTCGTGGCCGAGATCGAATCGGTCACCCAGGAGAACGCCTTGCGCACGGCGCAGGCGGCGCTCGCCAACGTGCGGGCCCAGAGGGCCGAGAAGGAGGCGACGCTGGCGCTCAACGAGCAGACGCTGGCGCGCCAGAGGACCATGGTGGCGCAGAAAGCGGTGTCCCAGGCCGATTTCGAGTCGGCCGACGCGCAGGCCAAGGTCACCAAGGCCCAGCTCGCCGCGCTCGACGCCCAGATCATCGAGGCTGAGATCGCCGTGGAGACTGCGCGCGCCAATCTCGGTTACACCCGCATCACCGCCCCCATCGACGGCACCGTGCTCGCGCTCGTGGCCCAGGAGGGCCAGACGGTGAACGCGACGCAGACCGCACCCACCATCGTCATTCTCGGCCAGCTCGACGTGATGACCGTGCGGGCCGAGATCTCGGAGGCGGACATCGTCGGCGTCAGGACCGGCATGCCGCTGTGGTTCACCGTCGTCGGCGCCCCTGACGAGCGCTATGACGGCCGGCTCGAATTCATCGAGCCGGCACCGGAATCCATCAAGAGCGACAGCAGCTTCTCGAGCACGAGCAGTTCTTCATCCTCGTCGTCGGCCTCTTCCTCGTCCAGCTCCTCGTCGGCGGCGGTCTACTATATCGGCGTGTTCGACGTGCCCAATCCCCGGCTCCGTCTGCGCACCTACATGACCGCCGAGGTGCACATCGTGCGTGGCCGCGCTGCCGGCGTGCTGACCGTGCCGGCCACCGCGATCGAACGCGACGGCGACGGCCCGTTTGTGCGGGTGCTGAGGGCCGACGGCGCCGTCGAGCGCCGCAAGGTCGAGGTGGGGCTCAACGACAAGGTCGCCGCCGAGATCCGCGCGGGGCTGGCGGAGGGCGAGCGCGTGGTGACGGGCGAAGCCGTCGCGGCCAGTGCCCACGTGTCCGGCGGTCCGCCACCGCCGATGGGGTTCTGACCGTGAGCGATCCGCTGATCGAACTCCGAGGGGTGCGGCGCGACTATCCCGCGGGCGAAGGCACCATCTGCGTCCTCAAGGACATCGACCTCACCATCGCGCGCGGCGAGATGGTGGCCATCGTCGGCGCCTCGGGGTCCGGCAAGTCGACGCTCATGAACATCCTCGGCTGCCTCGACCGGCCGACGTCCGGCAGCTACCGGGTGGGCGGCCGGGAGACGGCCGCGCTCGACGCCGACGCGCTCGCGGCGCTGCGACGCGAGCATTTCGGCTTTATCTTCCAGCGCTACCATCTGCTCTCGGAACTGACCGCCCTCGGCAATGTGGAGATCCCGTCGATCTATGCCGGAGCGCCGGTCGCGGCGCGGCGGGCGCGCGCCAGCGCGCTATTGGCCCGCCTCGGCATGGCCGACCGCGCCGGCCACCGGCCGGGCCAGCTTTCGGGCGGCCAGCAGCAGCGTGTGTCGATCGCCCGCGCGCTCATGAACGGCGCCGACGTGATCCTCGCCGACGAACCCACCGGCGCGCTCGACAGCCGCAGCGGCGCCGAGGTGCTGCGCATCCTCGACGAGCTTAATGCGGAGGGGCGCACCGTCATCATCGTCACCCACGACATGAAGGTGGCCGAGCGCGCCGGGCGCATCGTCGAGATCGCCGACGGCGAGATCGTCGCCGACCGGGCCAGCGCCGCCCGTTCGGACGCCGCGACGCCCGCTCGCCGCGCGCCTCCTCCCCGGCGGGCGG
>NZ_JBNFNU010000574.1:0-1953 GCF_057364445.1 Xanthobacter sp. BG11Y11_SDJG | reverse complement strand
CGTCTGCGACCTCTCGGACGCCGCCGCCACCGCGGCGCTCGCGGCCGATCTCGCGGCGCGCGGGGCCGGACATCCTGGTGAACAATGCGGGCTTCGGCGACTATGGCCCGTTCGCGGACCTGCCGGCGGAGAATGCCGCGGGCATGATCGCCACCAACGTCGCCGCCCTCACTTGCCTCACCGCTGCGGTGTTGCCGGCCATGCGGGCGCGGGGCGCGGGGCGCATCCTCAACGTCGCCTCCACCGCCGCCTTCGCGCCGCTGCCGCTCGCCGCCGTCTACGGCGCCACCAAGGCCTATGTGCTCTCGTTCTCGCTGGCGCTCGCCGAGGAACTGGCGCAGAGCGGCGTCACCGTCACCGCGCTGTGTCCCGGCCCCACGCCCACGGGCTTCGCCGCGCGCGCCGGCATGACGCGCACGGAGCTGTTCCGCGGCGCCCCGCTCACCGGCGTCGAAGAGGTGGCGGCGCAGGGCGTTGAAGCGATGATGGCGGGCCGGACCATGGTGGTGGTCGGCGGCGCCAACCGGCTGCTCGCCTTTGCCACCCGTTTCGTCCCGCGCGGCCTCGCCGCCCGCATCTCCCATCGCGCCATGCGCGAGCGGCTGGGATAGAGCACGCGCCGGCTACTTCGCCAGCAGCACGCCGGTGCAGGCCTCGGGCAGCTCGGCCAGCGTCAAAGGCGGCTTGGGCTTGGAGGGCTCCTTCGAGGGCTTGGGGTTGAGCACCGCGTCGGTGAACCACCAGTCCAACTCGGTGCCGCAGCCCTCGCCGCCGGGGATCGGGTCCTGGGCACGGCAGCCCGGGCTGTCGTTCGGGCAGCCGATGCGGATGTGCATGTGGTAGTCGTGGCCCCAATAGGGGCGGACCTTGGCGAGCCAGGCGCGGTTGCCGGTGGCGTCGCGGCACAGCGCCTTCTTGATGGCGGCGTTCACCAGCACCCGCTCCACCTGCGGGTCGGTGGCGGCGAGGCGCACCACCTTCCAGTGGTCGGGGCGCCAGTTGGCGGGATCGATGTCGCGCCGGTCGGCGCGCACCATCATGGTGGCGGAGAGCTTCTCCCGCTCCTCGCGGGTGAATTCGCGGCCCGGGCTCGGCGTGAGCCAGACGTCCACGTCGAGGCCGAGCTGATGCGAGGCATGGCCCGTGAGCATGGGCCCGCCGCGCGGCTGCGCCATGTCGCCCACCAGGATGCCCGGCCAGGACGACACTTTCGGCACCTGCAGCGCGAACCGCTCGACGAACGCCACCAGATCGGGATGTCCCCAGTTGCGATTGCGCGACAAGCGCATGGCCTGCCAGGCGGGACCGTTCACCGGCAGCGCCACGCCGCCGGCGAGACAGCCCTTGGAATAGAAGCCGATGGACCGCGCCGCGAGCGGCGCCGGCCCGTCAACCCTGCCGAACAGCTCCTTGGCCGGCTTGTCCGCCAGCGCCGGTGGCACGCTCTGGGCGGACGCCGCGCCGGCCGGCAGCAGCGCCGCAAGGGCGAGGAGCGCAGCCGCGAGACGGGCGCGCACCGGCCGGGCCATCAGCTCGCCGCCTTGTGGGTGAGCACCACGAAGTCCTGTTTGGTGCGGGTGTCCGGATGGGCCGGCAGATCGGTGATGAACAATGTCGCCCCCGGCATCACCAGCGCCGCCACCTGCTGGTTGATGGTGGTGTCGATGCCGATGCGGGACAGGGTGCGCTGGGCCGCGCCGGTGGCCGCGTCGCCACCCTCCAGCGACACCGCGTTCCAGCGCGCCGGCTGGCCGGGCGCGGCCGCGGTGAGCACATAGACCACATTGCCGAGCGGCGTGCCGGGATCGGCGATGGTCACCGGGCCGGTCACGGCCGGCTTGCCGCCCTTGAGGCCGATGAGCGTCCTGTCCGCGCCGCTGATGACGATGCTCACCGGCTCCGGCGGCGGCGCGGCGGCGCCCGGGCCTGCGGCGTCTGGCCGTCCTGGGGCGG
>NZ_JBNFNU010000573.1:0-1958 GCF_057364445.1 Xanthobacter sp. BG11Y11_SDJG | reverse complement strand
CGTCGCGGCGGTGGAGCCCGGCCTGTTCGGCCTCGGCCCCGTGCCGGCCGTGCGCAAGGCGCTGGACCGCGCCGGCTGGACGCTGGGCGATATCGAGCGGATCGAGATCAACGAGGCGTTCGCCGCCGTGCCGCTGGCCGTGGCCCGCACGCTCGGCCTGCCCGAGGACATCGTCAACGTGGAAGGCGGCGCGGTGGCGCACGGCCACCCCATCGGCGCCACCGGCGCAGTGCTGGTGACGCGGCTGCTCCACGGCATGCGGCGCGACGGCATTCGCCGGGGAATGGTCACCCTGTGCATCGGCGGTGGCCAGGGCATCGCCCTCGCCCTCGAAGCCGCCTGAGCCGCCACGAAAGGCCGCGCCATGACCGATGCGACCACATCCCCGCGGGCCGCCGCCGCTCCGCCGCTGGAAGGCCGCACCCGGCGCCTGGTGGAAGCCCCGATGCTGCCGCTGCTGCTCTCCATGGCGTGGCCCAACATGCTGATCATGGTGGCGCAGGCGGCCACCGGGCTGATCGAGACCTGGTGGATCGCGCACCTCGGCACCGATGCGCTCGCCGGCATGGCGCTGGTGTTTCCGCCGGTGATGCTGATGACCATGATCTCCGCCGGCGCCATGGGGGGCGGCATCTCCTCCGCCATCGCACGGGCGCTGGGCGCCGGACGGCGCGAGGAGGCGGATGCGCTGGTGCTGCATGCGGTGGTGATCAATGGCGCCTTGGGCCTCTCCTTCTCGCTCGTGTTCCTGCTGTTCGGGCGACCCATCTACACCGCGCTCGGCGGCACCGGCGGCGCCCTGGAGGCGGCGCTGGTCTATTCCAACACGGTGTTCGCGGGCATCGTCTTCGTGTGGCTAATGAACGCGCTGGCGAGCGTGATCCGCGGCACGGGCGACATGCTCTTCCCCGCCGTCGTCATCTGCGCCGGCGTGGTGTTCCTCATCCCCGCCTCGCCGGTGCTGATCTTCGGGCTCGGCCCCGTTCCCGGCCTCGGCATCGCCGGCGGCGGCGTGGCGCTGACGCTGTTCTATGCGGTGGGCACGCTCGCCATGGCCTGGCGGGTCGCCTCCGGACGCAACCCCGCCCGCTTCCGCTGGGTGCGCCTGCGCTGGGCGCTCATGCGGGGCATCCTGAAGGTCGGCGCGGTCTCGGCGGTCGCCTCCATCCAGACCAACGTGACCATCGCCGGGGCGACCGCCCTCGTCGCAGCGGCGGCCGGGGTCGAGGCCGTGGCCGGGTTCGGCACCGGCGCGCGGCTCGAATACCTGCTGATCCCGCTCATCTTCGGCATCGGCGCGCCGCTGGTGGCGCTGGTGGGCACCAATATCGGCGCCGGGCGCGGCGACCGGGCGCTCGCCATCGCGCTGATGGGCGGCGGCCTCGCCTTTCTCGTCACCGAGGCGATCGGCATCGCCGCCGCTTTGTGGCCTCAGGCCTGGCTGTCGCTGTTCAGCGACGACCCGGCCATGATCGCCGCTGGCAGCGACTATCTGAGGATCGTCGGGCCGGCCTACGGCTTCTTCGGTCTCGGCATGTCGCTCTATTTCGCCTCGCAGGGCGCGGGACGGCTGTTCTGGCCGCTGGCGAGCGGCTTCCTGCGCGTGGCGCTGGCGCTCGGCGGGGGCTGGCTCGCCCTCGCGCTCACCGGTTCGCTCACGGCGCTGTTCGCGGCGCTTGCCGCGGCGCTGGTGGCGTACGGATTGACCATCCTCGCGGCGGTGCGCTCCGGCGCCTGGTTCCGGTAGCGCCGGCGCCGCGCGCTCAGGCGCGCCGGCCGTCGAGCGCCCGAACAGATAGCCGATGGCGGCGACCACGATCAGCAGCACCGCGAGCAGGAAGGCGCCGGACACCGGCAGCCCCCCCGCCCGCCCGCCTGCGACAGGCCGCCCGAAGACGAACCCGGCGATGGCGAACACGCCCATGAGCACGCCGAGCGCCAGCGGCCGCAGCGCGCCG
>NZ_JBNFNU010000572.1:0-1961 GCF_057364445.1 Xanthobacter sp. BG11Y11_SDJG | reverse complement strand
TGGTCGGTTCGCCGACGTGGGGGCGCCGATCTGCCCCGGGCCTTTCGCCAAGGCCTCGGCCGGCCGCGCCGAGGCCGCCGGCGCGGCTTTCGAGGGGGCAACCGGCTCCGGCGCGGACCCAGCGGATGCGGCGACCTTGGCGGACTTCTTGCCCTTGGCGTCCGGAGTATTCTCACCCGCCGCAGCGGCGCGCGCGTCCGCCGTCGGCGCCAAGGCCACTTCCCTCGCAGGATTCTGCTTCGCGGCCTTCTCCTTGGCAGCCTTCTCCTTGGCACCCTTCTGCTTCGCCGCCTTCTCCGTGAGCGCCTTCTCCCCGACGGACTTGGCCTTCCCGGCCGCTGCGTCAGCCACGACCGATGCCGCCTCGGCGAGCGTGCGCGCGCGGCGCGCACGCCTGCCACCCGGTCCGCCGGACCCGTCTCACCCACGCCCCGGCACCGGCTCTGCCGTCGCTCGCGGGGGGCTTGCGCATCCGCCTCCCCCGATGCGCCGCGCTTTTGCGCGAACGCCTCGGCCATCAGGTCGCCGAAGGCGAGGATGAGCACCTTCAGCTCTTCCTCCTGCACCGCCGCCGCAGCGCTCTCGATGGGAAACCAGAAGCCGAAGCGCTGCGAGCGCTCCGGCCAGTTGCGCGCACGCCGCTTCACCTTCAGGGGAAAGACGATCACGTCGCAGGGCACGGTGCGGTTGGCGAGGCGCTTGTCGTAGGTGTAGAGGCCCAGCGGCTCGCGCGACACCGTGCCGAGCAGGCCGGCCTCCTCATAGGTCTCGCGCGCGGCCGCCTTCGCCGGCGTCAACCCCTTCATGGGCCAGCCCTTGGGGATCACCCACCGCCGCGTCTCGCGGGAGGTGATGAGGCGCACTTCCACCGTGCCGTCCCGGCGGATCCGGTAAGGCAGGGCGGCATACTGGATGCGCCGCCCGGTCCGTTCATTGATGCCCGACGCCATGGCCGACGCCCCGTGGAAGATGTCTCGTGGAAGATGCCCCGTGACCCCTCGCGCGAATCGGGGCGTACGGAAATTAGGACAATGGCTCTACCACTTTGGTCGGACGCGCAAGTGACAGCTTCGGGCTCCAAACCCGCGCCGCCTTCTGGCGCGCTCCCGTCTCAATCATTGCGGCTCCGCCTCGAACACCAGGGTGGCGCGGGCGCGCACCTCCAGTTCGCCGGCCTCGATGGGAACCGCGGCGCGGGCGGCCTCCGCCTTCATCATCATCGGCGCCGGCATCACCGGGCCGGAATGGTCGGCCCGCATGTCGATGCTGGACACCCGCACGATCCGCATGCCCGCCGCTGTGGCGATCGACTTGGCCTGGGCCATGGCGTCCTCAACCGCGGCGATCCGCGCCGCCGCCTCCATCTTGGCAGGGTCGGAGAGCGTGAAGGTCAGGCCGGACGCCTGGTTGGCGCCGGACTGAACCATCTTGTCCAGCAGCGCGCCGAGCTGGGACAGGTCGCGCACCTTCACCCGCACGGTGTTGCGCGCCTCGAAGCCGGTGAGGCGCGGCGGCCCCGAGGGCCCGCCGCTGGCATATTGCGGCGAGATGGAGAAATTGGCGGTGGCGATGTCCTTCGCCGCGATTCCCGCCTCCTTGATGACGGCGATGACGGCGCTGGCGGACTTGGAATTGGCGGCCACCGCCTCGCCGGCCGTCTTGCCGGCGGTGACCACGCCCGTGGCGATGAGCGCCATGTCGGGCTCCGCCGTGGCGCTGCCCTCGCCCACCACCGTGAGGGTGGCGGCCTCAGCCGCAAGCGGGGCGGCGGCGAGCAGCGCGAGCACGCACAGCGCTCCGGAGACGGCACGCAGCCGGCGGACCGGCAGATACTGGGCCCTGTCGAGGGACATAAGCGGACCTCCCTGCGATGACGTATGCGATCCGCGACACCGCGCCGGCCCGGCCGGAGCGCCCCTCGAACCCGCGGGGACGGCACCGCCGGCCGGACCCGACGCCGG
>NZ_JBNFNU010000571.1:0-1985 GCF_057364445.1 Xanthobacter sp. BG11Y11_SDJG | reverse complement strand
CCACCGGATCGAGCGGCCAGCGGGCGCGCGGGCTCACGTCGAGCGGGTCGATCAGGTCGCGCGCCAGGCGCTCGCCCGGCCCAGGCGATCATGGCGCCGTTGTCGGTGCACAGCGCCGGCGCGGGAATGGCGAGGCGGGTGTTGAGCTCGGTGGCGATCTGGCCGAGCCGCGCGCCGGATCGCGCCGTTGGCGGCGACGCCGCCCGCCACCCACCAGGGCCGAGGGCCGCGTCCATCTTCTCGCGATACGCGGCGCCGGCCCGCACCGGTCGGCGATCACCTCCACCACGGCGGCCTGGAACGAGGCGCACAGGTCCGCC
Source organism: Xanthobacter sp. BG11Y11_SDJG (assembly GCF_057364445.1). Lineage (NCBI taxonomy): Bacteria > Pseudomonadati > Pseudomonadota > Alphaproteobacteria > Hyphomicrobiales > Xanthobacteraceae > Xanthobacter > Xanthobacter sp. BG11Y11_SDJG. The sequence goes on along the minus strand of NZ_JBNFNU010000571.1, from coordinate 1,665 downwards.
ACGTCGTCGTCGGTGAGCGGGGCGAGGCGGTCCGCCTCCAGCCGCACCGCGGTCTTGAGGCCGGACAGCGAGAAGTCCGGCTCGCGCCGGCCCATGAGCGGGCGCGGGAACATGAAGCGCTCGGCGTCGCCGCGCGCCGCCTCCTCCTCCACATGCGGCCCGCCGGGATAGGGCAGGCTCAGCATCTTCGCCACCTTGTCGAAGGCCTCGCCGATGGCGTCGTCGAGCGTGGTGCCCAGGCGGGTGTAGCGTCCCACCTCCTCCACGGCGACGAGCTGGGTGTGCCCGCCGGACACCAGCAGCAGCAGGAACGGGAACGGCACGCCGTCGGTGAGGCGCGCGGTGAGCGCATGCGCCTCCAGGTGGTTGACGGCGATCAGCGGCTTGCGCGTCACCAGCGCCAGCGCTTGGCGGTGGTGAGGCCGACGATGACGCCGCCGATGAGGCCGGGACCGGCCGCCGCGGCGATGCCCGACAGGTCGCGATAGGCGATGCCGGCCTGCCGCATGGCTTCAGCGATCACGTGGTCGAGCACCTCCACATGGGCGCGCGCCGCCATCTCCGGCACCACGCCGCCGAACGGGGCGTGGATCTCCACCTGCGAGCGGATGACGTTGGAGCGGATCTCGCCCGACCCGGTCAGCGAGCGGGCGACCACCGCCGCCGAGGTCTCGTCGCACGTGGTCTCGATGCCGAGCACCAGGAGCTCGCCCGACCTTTGGAGTTCGCCCGACCTATGGAGTTGGCCCGCCTTGGGGAGTTCGCCCACCGTGCCGCCCTTTCCCGCGCTGTTCCGGCTGCGCCGCAACGCCGCTCTATCCATTTTGATTCCAATGCGCATTCTACGCATCCATGAGCGAGAACACGAACCGCCGGACGGGCGGCCCTGAGACCGGCGCGCCCGCGCGCCTCACCATCGGCACGCGCGGCAGCCCTTTGGCGCTGTGGCAGGCGAACGCGGTGCGCGACGCGCTGGCCGCCGCGCTCAAGCGCGAGAAGGACGCCATCGTCATCAAGGTGATCCGCACCTCGGGCGACGCGATCCAGGACCGCGCGCTCTCGGAGGCCGGCGGCAAGGGCCTGTTCACCAAGGAGATCGAGGACCAGCTTCTCTCCGCCGAGGTGGACCTCGCGGTGCATTCCGCCAAGGACGTGGCGACGACGCTGCCCGAGGGGCTGCACCTTGCCGGCTATTTGCCGCGCGCCGACGTGCGCGACGCACTGATCCTGAAGCGCGGGGCGGGGCTCGACGACCTGCCGCACGGCGCGCGGGTGGGCACCGCCTCGCTGCGGCGCGAGGCGCAACTGCGGCGCCTGCGGCCTGACCTTCACGTGGAGCTGCTGCGCGGCAACGTCCACACGCGCCTCAAGCGGGTGCGCGAAGGCGACCTCGACGCGACGCTCCTGGCGCTCGCCGGCCTCACCCGGCTCGGCCTGGCGCACGAGGCAGACGCGGTGCTCGCCACCGACGCCTTCCTGCCGGCGGTGGGGCAGGGGGCGGTGGCGATCGAATGCCGGATTGGCGATGCCGCCACCAACGCCGCCATCGCCGCCATCGCCTGCGCCTCGACCGGCATCGCGGTGACCGCCGAGCGCGCGTTCCTGGCGGCGCTCGACGGCTCGTGCCGCACGCCCATCGGCGGGCTCGCCACGGTCTCAGGCGGC
>NZ_JBNFNU010000570.1:0-1989 GCF_057364445.1 Xanthobacter sp. BG11Y11_SDJG | reverse complement strand
CTGGGGCGCCATGCCGCCGCGGGAAAGCGCGGCGGCAATCCCGTCCACCTCGGCCTTGGCGGCTGCGGGATCGATCGTCTGGCGGCGCCGGGCGGCGCGGGCGTCCCGCACCGATTCCGCGTCGAGATAGCTGCCCGCCATCATGGAGACGGCGGCCGCGGCCGCGCCGGTCGCGCCCGCGATCAGCACCGTGCGCGGGTCGTCGGTGGTCATGGCGACGCCGAACACCAGGCCGAAGATGGAGACCGTGCCGTCCTCCATCCCGAACACCACGTCGCCGATGGACGCCTTGAGCGAGGTGAGGATGCGTGCGCCTGCCGACATGATCCTTCCGGGTCCTTGCGTGCGGTTCCGGGACGCCGTCCGGCGTCCCGGTCCGCTTCGGGCAGGGTCAGCTCTTGGCCGACGCCTTCTTCGAGAACATGCCGCGGATGTTGTCCCACAGTTCGATCTTGACGCCGTGGCGCTTCATGATCAGCGCCTGCTGCGCCACCGACAGCGTGTTGTTCCACGCCCAGTAGATGACGAGGCCGGCGGCGAAGTGGGCCAGCATGAAGGTGAAGATGATCGGCATCCAGTTGAAGATCATCTGCTGGGTCGGGTCCGGCGGCGCCGGGTTGAGCTTCATCTGCACCCACATGGTCACGCCCATGATGAGCGGCCAGGCGCCGAGCATCAGATACGCGCCGATGATCGGCACCGACGAGGGATCCCACGGGATCAGGCCGAACAGGTTGAAGATGGTCGTCGGGTCGGGCGCCGAGAGGTCGCGGATCCAGCCGAAGAACGGCGCGTGCCGCATCTCGATGGTCACGAACAGCACCTTGTAGAGGGCGAAGAACACCGGGATCTGGATCAGGATCGGCAGGCAGCCCGCCACCGGATTGATCTTCTCCTTCTTGTACAGCTCCATCAGCATCTGCTGCTGCTTCGCCTTGTCGTCGGCGTAGCGGTCGCGGATGGCGGTCATCTCGGGCTGCACCGCCTTCATCTTCGCCATGGACGCGTAGGACTTGTTGGCGAGCGGGAAGAAGACCAGCTTCAGCACCACGGTGATGACCAGGATGGCGACGCCGAAATTGCCCACCAGCCCGTAGATCCAGTCGATGGCGAGGAACAGCGGCTTGGTGATGAAGTAGAACCAGCCCCAGTCGATCAGCCGGTCGAAGCGGTCGATCTTGTAGCGCTCGGCATAGCCGTCCACGAGCTGCACCACCTTGGCGCCGGCGAACAGCTGGCCGTTCGCGGCGATGGTGCCGCCCGGCTCCACGGTGAGCGGCGCGGCGAGGAAGTCGGCCTGGAAGGTCGGCACGTTGCCGATCATGCCGGCGGAGAACTTGCCGTCCACCTTCACGTTCTGGTCGGGGATGACGGTGGCGGCCCAGTATTTGTCGGTGATGCCGAGCCAGCCGCCGGTGGCGGCGGCCGTGACCTGCTTCTCCTTCTCCATGTTGGCGTAGGTGATCTCGTGCAGGCCGCTCTCGCCCAGCACGCCGATCAGGCCCTCATGGAGGATGTAGAAGCCCTCGATCTTGGGCCGGCCGTGGCGCGAGACCAGGGCGTAGGGGTAGAGCGTGACGGCGGCGCCGGTCTTGTTCTCCACCTCGTCCTTGACCGCGAACATGTAGTGGTCGTCGACGGTGAAGGTCCGGCGGAAGACGAGGCCCTGGCCGTTGTCGTAGGTGAGGACGAGCGGCGTCTTCTCGGTCAGCGTGGCGCCGGCCGGGGCGGTCCACAGCGTGTTGGCCCCGGGCAGAGCGAGGCTGGCGCCGGCGGCCGAGGTCCAGCCGAACTCCGCATAGAAGGGGTTCGGCGCGCCGGAGGGCGACAGCAGGACGATGTTCGGGCTCTTGGGGTCGACGGTCTCGTGATACTGCGTCAGCTCCAGATCGTCGACGCGGGCACCGCGCAGCGCGATCGAGCCCTTCAGGCTCGGCGTGGCGATGGCGGCGCGCGGGCTGGCGGCGAGCGCCTGGGCGCGGGTCACCG
>NZ_JBNFNU010000569.1:0-2008 GCF_057364445.1 Xanthobacter sp. BG11Y11_SDJG | reverse complement strand
CGCCGGCCATTGGCAGGCGGCGCAAGCGGCGGCTTGGCGACGGCGCCCGCCGTCGTGGCGGCCGGACGGGCACGCCGCCGCCTTCCTCCAGGCGACGCACCTGCATTCAAGCTGCTGATTGCGGTACTGGAGCTGCTCCACCTGGCCCGTGAGCTGGCGCAGCGCATTCTCAAGCCGCTCCATGCGGGTCACGAGTTCGGTCATGTCAGCGCCCGGGGGGTGCTCCTGCACCTGACCCGGCGGCTTGAACAGATTGCCGAACAGGCCGCCGTCCTGCTGGGCCGAGGCGGCGGACGCAAAGGCGCACAGGAACAATGCGAGGGCGCCGGCCAAAGCGCCGGCCTGGGGCAGACGATACATCATGATCGAGAACGGGGCGCTCGTTTCGAGGGGGACGCGGTGAACCGCACTCCACCCTCATGTTACCGTAGGGATCGCGTCCAAAGTGTGACCCCTCAACGGCTTTACGCCGATCAGCCGCACCGGCCGCCGGTCGCCCGGCGGCAGGGACGCCGCCGTCAGGAGGCGCCGCCGGCGTTCAGCACCGTCACCGCGCGGCGGTTCTGCGACCAGCAGGAGATGTCGTTGCACACCGCCACCGGGCGCTCCTTGCCGTAGGAGATGGTGCGCATGCGGCGATGTCGATGCCGCGCGAGGCGAGATAGTCGCGCACCGCCTGGGCGCGCCGGGCGCCGAGGGCGATGTTGTATTCGCGCGTGCCGCGCTCGTCCGCGTGGCCCTCGATGACGAAGGTGTAGCGGTTCCACTGCTGGAGCCACTGCGCCTGCCGGTCGAGGGTGGCGCGGGCCTGCGGCGTGAGGTCGGTCTGGTCGCTCTCGAAGAACACGCGGTCGCCGACCGCGACGATGAACTCCTGGGGAGACCCGGGAGGACCGGCCTGGCCGCCCGCGGCATTGGGATTCGGCGTGTTCGCGCACGCGGCCAGCGCCAGCGCGAAGCCGAAAAGAGCCGCGAACCGGAAGCCGCGAGCAAAGCCGATGAAACGCATTTCCGGTGTCTCCCTTCTCAACACGCGTACCGGAGGCTCCATCTAGCCGCCGTCCGGTTAAGCGAACCTTCCGTGGGGCGCCGTCCGCCGCGGCGCGAGCCGCAAATCCGTCGCCGGACGGCGCAAACCGCGGCGCATGGTTTCTCAAACCTTGTCGCGCCGCCCGTGTCGTGCGTGAGCGCCGCAAGGCCGAGCGACGCGCGGCCGGGAACGGACGCGGCATCGGCTCGGCAGTGGGAGCGCGCCGGGCGGGATCGAACCCCCGAGCCCGGACCCGCCTTCACTGATGCGCGCTCGTGGCGTCATCATGGCGAGGGGGTGCAGGGGTTGGGGCAGGGCCTTGGTGACGCTTCTGCGCGCCGGAGCGTTGCCGAAGGGCAACAGTCGGCGGCCGGTCAGGCCGGCCCGGCGCGCTCCAGGAAGGTCAGCTCGCTGTCGTCATAGGCGCGCCGTTCCAGCTCGCGGAAGCCCTCGGGGGCGGCGAAGGCGCCGGTGCGCTCCTCCACCACCACCAAGGCGTCGGACGTGAGCCAGCCGTCCCGCGCCGCCGCCAGCGCCGCCTCGGCGAGGCCCTTGCCATAGGGCGGATCGCAGAAGACGAGGCCGAACGGCCCGTCATGGGGGCCCGCGGGGCCGAGCCGGCCGGCGTCGCGGCGGAAGATCCTGGTCGATCCGGTGAGCCCGAGCGCCTCCACATTCTCCCGGATCAGGCCGCGCCCCTCGGCGCTGTCGTCCACGAACAGGCAGAAGCGCGCGCCGCGCGAAAGCGACTCAAGCCCGAGTGCGCCGGTGCCGGCGAACAAATCGAGCACCTGGGCGCCGGCGCAGGGGTCGCCATACGCGTGGGCGAGCACGTTGAACAGGCTCTCGCGCAGCCGGTCGGAGGTGGGGCGGATGAGGCCGGCGCGCGGCCCCTTCAGCACCCGCCCCTTGAGGCTGCCGCCGACGATGCGCACCGCGCCGCCTCAGCTCTTGCCGCGCGGCCCCGGCCGACCGCCG
>NZ_JBNFNU010000568.1:0-2011 GCF_057364445.1 Xanthobacter sp. BG11Y11_SDJG | reverse complement strand
CCGACCGCCGAGGCTACCCCCGCCGCCGAACCGGCGCCGGCGGCGCCCGCCCGGGTCTTCCGCCACGCGGTCTCGCTCATGGGCACGCCGAAATATCCCGCCGGCTTCGCCCATTTCGGCTACGTCAATCCAAAGGCCCCCAGAGGCGGCCAGGTGCGCCTCGCCGAGGACGGCACCTTCGACAGCTTCAACATCATCATCCCGCGCGGCACGCCAGCGGCGGGCATGGGCTACATCTACGACACGCTCATGACCTCCTCTTTCGACGAGGTGGCGAGCGAATACGGGCTGATCGCCGACGGCGTCGCCTATCCCGACGACTTCTCCTTCGTCACCTACCGCATCAATCCGAACGCACGCTGGCACGACGGCACGCCGATCACGCCCGAGGACGTGCTGTTCTCGTTCGAGGCGCTCACCAAGAACAATCCCAGCCAGCGCTTCTACTACAGCCACGTCACCAAGGCCGAGAAGACCGGCGACCGGGAGGTGACCTTCACCTTCGACCAGGCGGGCAACCGCGAGCTGCCGCAGATCGTCGGCCAGCTTATGATCCTGCCCAAGCACTGGTGGACCGGCACCGACGCCAACGGCAAGCCGCGCGATATCGCCCAGGGCACGCTCGAGCCGCCGCTCGGCTCCGGCGCCTACAAGATCAAGTCCTTCGCGCCCGGCCGCACGATCACGTACGAACGGGTGAAGAACTATTGGGCCGACACGCTCAACGTCAACGTGGGCAAGAACAATTTCGACGAGATCCGCTACGAGTATTTCCGTGACGACACGGTGATGCTGGAAGCCTTCAAGGCCGACCAGTACGACTTCCGCCAGGAAAGCTCGGCCAAGAACTGGGCCACCGCCTACGACTTTCCCGCCGTGCGCGACGGCCGCGTGGTGCTGGAGAAGTTCGAGGAGCGCGCCCGCGGCGTGATGCAGGCCTTCATCCCGAACCTGCGGCGCGAGAAGTTCAAGGACCAGCGGGTGCGCCGTGCTCTCAACTATGCGCTCGACTTCGAGGGCATGAACCGCACCTTGTTCTTCGACCAGTATATCCGCGTGAACTCGTTCTTCTCCGGCACCGAGCTCGCCTCCTCCGGACTGCCGCAGGGCCGCGAGCTGGACATCCTCAACACCGTGAAGGACAAGCTGCCGGAACAGGTGTTCACCAAGCCCTACACCAATCCCATCAACGACAGCGACGAGGCGCGCCGCAACAATCTGCGCGAGGCGGTGCGCCTGTTGAAGGACGCCGGCTGGACCGTGCGCGACGAGGTGGACCCGGCTAATCCGCCCGGTTTCTTCGAGAAGCTTCTGATCTCCGTGGGCCTGTCGCGGCCGGTGACGCACAAGGTGCTGCGCAATGCGGCGGGCGATCCCTTTACGCTCGAAATCCTGCTCCAGAGCCCGGCCATGGAGCGCGTCGCGGTGTTCTACCAGCCGGCGCTGGAGCGCCTCGGCATCAAGGTGACCATCCGCCTCGTGGATTCCTCGCAATACATCAACCGCATCCGCGCGCGCGACTTCGACATGATCGTTGCCGGCTGGGGCCAGTCGCTCTCGCCCGGCAACGAGCAGCGCTCGTTCTTCGGCTCGGAAAGCGCCGACCGCGAGGGCTCGCAGAACTATGCGGGCATCAAGAACCCGGCCGTCGACGCGCTGATCGACAAGGTGATCTACGCCACCGACCGCGAGGATCTCGTCGCCGCCACCCACGCCCTCGACCGGGCGCTGCTGTGGAACGAGTACGTCATCCCCGCCTGGACGCTGAACTACAGCCGCACCGCGCGCTGGAACCGCTTCGGCCACCCTGCGCCGCTGCCGACCTATTCCTTCGCCTTCCCGGAGGTCTGGTGGTTCGATCCCGCGCTCGCCACCAAGGCGGTGGCCAAGCCCTCGGACACGTCGGGAGCCGCCCAATGAGCCTCAGCCGCCGCGCGGTGCTCCGCCTCTTCCGCCCCTGCGGCGCCCGCCCGTCTTCTGCGTTCCCGGGGCGCGCGGGCCCAGCCTGCGG
>NZ_JBNFNU010000567.1:0-2012 GCF_057364445.1 Xanthobacter sp. BG11Y11_SDJG | reverse complement strand
CGCGCCGGGCGGCGAGGCGTCGTGGCGAGCGCGGCGCGAGCGCCGCCGCCCATCAGCCACAGATTGGCGAAGGCGGCACCGAGCCCGAGCACCAGCAGCGTGTTGCCGAGATAGATGGGATTGCGCGAGAGCCCGTAGGGTCCGTGCGTAACCAGACGGTCGGCAGCGCGGTGCGGCAGGAGGGTGGTGCGGGCGCGGTGAAGCGTCGCCACGGACCACAGATCGAGCGCCAGACCGAGCACGGCAAGGGCACCGCCGGCGATGCGCAGGGCACCGCCGGCGGGCTCCTGCGGCCAGCCGAGCGGGGATAGCCGGCCGAGCACGATCCCCACGGCGAGCGCGGTGCCATAGAGCAGCGGCGGCCAGGGAATGCGGTTCGGACGCGCCGCGGGTTCCGGCGTGGACCGCCCCCTCACGCGGGCCGCCGCCGTCCGGCCAGGAGCCCCAGCAGCCCATAGGCGAAGACGATGCCGCCCACCGTGCCGGCGGCGAAGATGGCGATCAGCAGCACCCAGTCGATGGGCCCGCCGATGTCCGCCCAGTCGGAATTGGTGACGGTAAAGGCGAGCCAGATGCCGAACGCGCCGCCGGCGAGCCCCAGCACCTCCGCCGCCAGCAGCCGGGCGCTGACGATGCGCCGGTCGCGCGCCAGCACGTAAAGGCACAGCAGCACGATGAACGCGGCAAGCGCGATCAGCGGCCAGAACCACAGGCCCAGCATCTCCTGGAAAACCGCGACGAAGACCGCGGGTTCGAGTTCCTTCATCTTCTCCTCCCTCAGGCCTGGCCGCGCAGCATGGCGATGTAAGTGGGCTTCAGCGCGATCTCCTTCATGACCCAGGAGATCCACAATTCCTCCAGCGGCGCGATGATGCCGGGGAAGGAGGGCGTGAGATTGTTGTTGTAGTCGAACTCCACCAGCATGGCCTGGCCGATGCGGGTGATCAGCGGGCAGGATGTGTAGCCGTTATAGCGCGCGTCCGAGGTGGTGCCGGCGATGCTCGCCACCAGATGGTCCACCGCCACCGGCACCTGCCACTTCACACTGGCCGCGGTCTTGCCCTTGGGCACGCCGGCCACGTCGCCGACGCCGAACACGTTGGCGAAGCGCTTGTGGCGCAGGGTGGCGGGGTCCACCTCCATCCAGCCGTCGGCGGCGAACGGGCCGGACTGCCAGGGCAGCGGGCTCGACCGCACCGCGGCCGGCGCGCGCATGGGCGGGATCACGTTGGTGAAGTCGTACTTGATTTCCCTCGGCCCGTCGGGGGTCGCGAAGGTGGCGATCCTGCGGCCCGGATCGATGGCGGTCATCACGTGGCTGTAGCGGGTGGCGATGCCGCGGTCCGCGAACAGCATGCGCACCTTCTCGGAGACAATGGGCACGGAGAACAGCGCGGTGTTCTGGGCGCAGTAGATCAGGTCCGCCTTGGCGCGGTTGCCGCGCCGGCGCAGGATGTCGTCGGTGATGAAGGCGTATTTCAGCGGCGCGCCGGCGCACTTCATCTCGGTGGCGGGGCGCAGGAACAGGCCCACCCCGCCGGCATCGGCGAAGCGCGACATGGCGGCATAGGTGGCCGCCGCCTGCTCCGGCCCGGCATAAACCGAGCCGATGCCCTCCTTGCCGATGAGCGCGGTGTCCATGCCGGCGATGCCGCCATAGTTCAGCTCCAGGCCGGTGGCGACGATGAGGTAGTCGTAGGGCACCACCTTGCCGCTCTCGGTGACCACCTTGTTGCCCACCGGGTCGATCTCCGCCACCGCCTCCGGGACAAGGCTCACCCCCTGCGGCACATAGTCCGCGGTGCGCGAGACCGAGTAGGCGGCCGGCTTGAGGCCGGCGGCGATGAGCGTGAAGCCGGGCTGGTAGTAATGGTCGCGCCGCCGATCGATCAGCGTGATGCTGGCGCCCTCGAGCCGTTTGGGCCAGGCGCGAGGCGCTCGCAAAGCCCCGCCGCCCCGGCCCCGGCGATGACGATGCGCGCGCCGGTGCGGAGCTTTTTTCGGCCCGCGCG
>NZ_JBNFNU010000566.1:0-2015 GCF_057364445.1 Xanthobacter sp. BG11Y11_SDJG | reverse complement strand
CGCGCGGCGCTGGATCGTCGCGGGCGGCGGGGCGCGCAACGCCACGCTGCGCGCCATGCTGGCGGCGCGGCTTCAGGCCGAGGTGCTGACGGCGGACGAGGTGGGCTGGTCGTCGGAGGCGCTGGAGGCGGAGGCCTTCGCCTTCCTCGCCGTGCGGGCGCTGCGGGGGTTGCCGCTCACCTTCCCCGCGACCACCGGCTGCCCCGCACCCATGACCGGCGGCGTGGTGTTCCTACCCTGAGGCGGCCTCAGGCGGTGGCGGCGGCGCGCGCAGGGGAAATGACCATGACAGTGCAAACTTAGACGAAAGTTGATGCACGGCGCCGCTGCCCCTCCTAGGGTAAGCCCACGGTGGCGCTTCGAGGGCACCCATGGGCAAATTGCACCGTGAGATCGGCCTCATCGGTCTCACCTTCGTCTCCGTCAGCGCCATCATCGGCTCGGGCTGGCTGTTCGCGCCACTCCTTGCGGCCCAGCATGCCGGGCCCGCGGCCCTCGTCGCCTGGGTGCTCGGCGGCATCGCCATGCTGCTTTTGGCCCTCACCTTCGCGGAGATTTCCGCCATGCTGCCGGTGCCCGGCGGCATCGCCCGCGTCCCCCAGTTCAGCCACGGCAACGTGGTTTCCATGGCCATGGGGTGGAGCGGCTGGGTGGGCTATTCCACCACCGCGCCCATCGAGGTGGAGGCCATGCTGCGCTATCTGGCGCCGCATCTGGACTGGCTCTACACGGCGCCGGGCAGCGGCACCCTCTCCTGGGGCGGCGTCGCCCTCGCCGGCGGCCTGCTCGCGCTGTTTACCGTCATCAACGCCTTCGGCGTGAAGTTCTTCGCCTATGTGAACACCACCATCACCTGGGCCAAGCTCGCCATCCCGATGCTGGTAATCGCTTTGTTCCTCGCCTCGCGCTTCGAGCCCTCGAATTTCACGGCGCAGGGCGGGTTCGCCCCCATGGGCCTTGCCGGCATCCTCGGCGCCATCTCCTCGGGCGGCGTGATCTTCTCCTATATCGGCTTCCGCCATGCCATCGACATGGCGGGGGAAGTGAAGAATCCCGGCCGCACCATTCCGCTGGCTCTGGTCCTGTCGGTGCTCATCTGCTTCCTGATCTATGGCGGGCTGCAGTTCGCCTTCACCGGCGCGCTCACCCCCGGCGACCTCGCCAAGGGCTGGGGCGCGCTCGCCCTTCCCGGCGATCTCGGCCCGCTCAGCGCCATCGCCGCGGCGCTGGGACTGCTCTGGCTGGTCAGCCTGCTCAATTTCGGCGCGGTCATCGGCCCGTTCGGCGGCGGCCTCGTGGCGGTCGGCTCGAACGCCCGCCTCGCCTTCGCGCTGGCCGAGAACGGCTTCTTCCCCAAGCTCTTCGCCACCATCTCCGCGCGCGGGGTGCCGCTGGCGGCGCTGCTGCTCAACCTCGCGTTCGCGGTGCTCGCCTTCGTGCTGCTGCCGTTCGACGAGGTGGTGCAGCTGAATTCGGCGGCCATCATCCTGTCGTTCGCGGTGGGGCCGGTGGCGGTGGTGGCGCTGCGCTCGCTTCTGCCGCAGGCGCACCGGCCGCTGCGCATCCCCGGCGTCTTCTTTGTGGCGCTCGCCGCCTTCGTGGTGGCCACCCTCATCATCTATTGGAGCGGGTGGGACACGGTGTGGCGCCTCGGCATCTGCCTCGCCATCGGGCTCGCGCTGTTCCTGGCCAATGCCCGCGCCCACATGACGCGCGACCTCGACGTGAGGGAGGCGCTGTGGCTCATCCCCTATCTGCTGGGCATCGCGCTCGTGTCCTATCTCGGCGCCTTCGGCGGGCGCGGGATCATTCCATTCGGGGCCGACATGGCGATCCTGGCGCTGCTCGCCGCGCTGGTGTTCGTCTATGCGCTGAGATCGCGCCTGCCGCGGGAGAAGTTCGACCGCTACATGCAGGACGAGCAGGTGATGGAGAGGCTCTCCGCCGACGCGCCCATCGACCCGCTCGCGACGCCCGGCGAGGCCCCGCGGCTGAGCGGTCCGCGCCGCGGCGCC
>NZ_JBNFNU010000565.1:0-2020 GCF_057364445.1 Xanthobacter sp. BG11Y11_SDJG | reverse complement strand
TGCCGGATGCCGACGTGCGGGACGGCCGCGCGCCGGCGACTTGGGACATGCGCCATTGCGTCGGCGGCACGGGGCGGCTAACGCTTCTGCCGATCCGACTGAGCGCCCGAATTCGGGCAACGAGGCCGAAGCCCTTGAGCGACAAGCCATCCCACACGCCCCGCACCGCCATCTATGGCGGCTCGTTCGACCCGCTCACCAACGGCCATCTGGACGTGGTGCGCTCGCCTGCCGGCTGGCCGACCGGTTGGTGCTGGCGGTGGGCGTGCATCCCGGCAAGGCGCCGCTCTTTTCCGCCGAGGAGCGCCTCGCCATGCTCGAGGAGGTGTGCGCGCCCATCGCCGCCGAGGAGAATGCGACGCTGGAGGCCATCACCTTCGGCAACCTCATCGTCTCGACCGCGCAGGAGGTGGGCGCGAGCCTGCTGATCCGCGGCCTGCGCGACGGCACCGACCTCGACTATGAGATGCAGATGGCGGGCATGAACGGCGCCATGGCGCCGGACATCCAGACCGTGTTTCTGCCCGCCTCGCCGCGCGTGCGCCCCATCACCGCCACGCTCGTCAGGCAGATCGCCGCCATGGGTGGCGACGTCGCCCCGTTCGTGCCGCCGGCGGTGCTGGCCCGGCTGAAGGACAAGTTTCCGCGCTGAGCGCGGTCCGCCATCCGCCTCTCCGGGCTCCGGAAGGCTCTTGCGAGGAGTTGTTCATGCGAAGCGTTCTCGGCCGCCTCGGCGCCGCTCTGGCGGTCGCCCTCACTCTGGCGCTGGCCACGGCACTGCCTGCCGCCGCCCAGGGCAAGCCCGATCTCGAAAACACGCTCTATCTCGACACCGCCTATGGCCGCGTGGTGATCAAGCTGCGCCCCGACCTCGCGCCCAAGCATGCCGCGCGCCTGAAGGAACTGACCCGCGCGAACTTCTACAACGGCGTGCCGTTCCACCGCGTCATCGAGGGCTTCATGGCCCAGACCGGCGATCCCACCGGCACCGGCTCCGGCGGCTCCGGGGTGAAGCTGCCGGCGGAATTCTCCAACGTCCCGTTCAAGCGCGGCGTCGTCGGCATGGCGCGGGCCACCTCGCCCGACAGCGCAGATTCCCAGTTCTTCATCATGTTCGACGAGACGCCGAGCCTGAACGGCAAGTACACCGTGGTGGGCGAGGTGGTGTCGGGCATGGAGTTCGTGGACAAGATCAAGAAGGGCACCGGCCAGGGCGGCACGGTGAGCAATCCCGACAAGGTCGTGAAGATGACGGTGGCGGCGGACGCCAAGCCCAAGTAAGGCGCCGGCGCGATGCGGCGGGGCTGAGCGCCCCGCGCGCGAACAGGCCATGGCCGCGCCAAGCGCGGCCGCAGGGGAGGGGGCGCGCGGCGCCCGCCTCCGGCAAGGAAAGGACAGGACATGAGTGAGGAAGTGCTCGTTCTCGAGACCACCAAGGGTCCCGTGACCATCAAGTTCCTGCCCGACGTGGCGCCCGGCCACGTGGCGCGCATCAAGGAACTGGTCTCCACCGGCTTCTATGACGGCGTGCCGTTCCACCGCGTCATCGAGGGCTTCATGGCCCAGACCGGCGATCCGACCGGCACCGGCATGGGCGGCTCGGGCAAGAAGCTGAAGCAGGAGTTCAACAAGACCCTGCACAAGCGCGGCACCGTCTCCATGGCGCGCGCGCAGAACCCGGATTCCGGCGACAGCCAGTTCTTCATCTGCTTCGCCGACGCCCCGTTCCTCAACGGCCAGTACACGGTGTGGGGCGAGGTGCTCTCCGGCATGGAGAATGTGGACCAGATCAAGCGCGGCGAGCCGGTGAAGGATCCCGACAAGATCGTCTCCGCGAAGCTCGTCACCCAGGCGTAAGGCACAAACGCCCGCACGGCGGCAAGACGGCCCGGCGCGCTGGGGTGGAAAAAGAAAATGCCCGGCGCAGAGCCGGGGCATTTTCCTTGCGGGCGAGGCGGGCGGGCGCGCCCGGCCGATGTCTCGCCTTAAGAGGTCAGACCTTCACCAGCGGCAGCTTGGG
>NZ_JBNFNU010000564.1:0-2029 GCF_057364445.1 Xanthobacter sp. BG11Y11_SDJG | reverse complement strand
CCCGGCCGCGCCGGAGGTCAGGCGGCGAAGGGGTGCTTGGCCTTGTCGCGCTCGGCGGTCACGGTCGCCGGCGGTGGGCGTGCCGGCGACGGCGCGCTCGATCGAGAGCTTGGTGGCCTCGTAATTGTACTGCTGGATCTTGGCGTCGTCCGCCGCCTCCCAGTGGATGAACACGCCGACGCAGATGAAGATGTCGTCGGCCTCCTCCATGGGGATGGTGCCCTCGGCGACGCAGTCCTGCACCGCCTTGGCGACGCCGTACTGGGCCGGGCCGAACATCTGCACCGCCTGGCGCGCGTCCTTGATGGTCACCTTGTTGAACATCACCGTGTTGGGCTTGCACGGCAGGTTCGGGGCGATCACCGCGAGCAGCGAGGTGAAGCCGTCCTTGTTGTTGGTGAGGCTGGTGCAGAAGGCGGTCTCGACCGCGCTGCCGCGCGGGCCGATCAAGAGGTCGATATGGGCCACCTCGTTGCCTTCGCCCACCAGCGCCTCGCCCACCAGGACCTTGGAAATCTTCGCCATCTTGAGCCTCCCTCGTCGGATGGATCCCAGGGTGGCCGCCGCCGGAACCGGGCAGCGGGTCCACGCCGCCTATCCTTGTTGCAGCGTCCGGCGGGAGGCCGGACCGGTTCGCCAGATAGCGCGGCCGAACCTAGCCGAGCCCCCCGCCGCCAGCAAGCGGCGCGGGGGCGCGGCGCCGGGACACGGCGACAGGATCAAGGGGGCGGGACGGCGGGCGTCAACGTCCGCCGCCCGCCTTTGAGGGCCTGCCAGAGCGGCGGGAGGAGCGGAGCGCCTGGGGCCGGCCTTCCGTGGCCCGTTCGAGCGCGCCCGCGCGGATGGGGGCCATCGAGAGCGACATCGCCGGCGGCGACTTCCTCTATGCCGCCGGGCATCTGTGCCTGTCGGTGCAGGACCGTGGCCCCGAGCAGGCGCGGCGCCTCGTGGGCCTCCTGGTCCAGGGGCTGCGCCAGGCCTGAGCGCGGCGGCGGGCGCCTCTTGCAGCGGAAAGCTCCGCTTCCCATCCTTATGGCGTCGATCCGGCGCGAGGCTGGCAACCGGATGCAGCGGAGGCGGCCGGTATCCGGGTCCTGGAGGAGAAGATGAACCACCTGAAGACGGTGATCCTGCTGGCAGGCATGACCGCGCTGTTCATGGGCGTCGGCTACATGATCGGCGGCCAGGGCGGCATGATGATCGCCTTCATCGTCGCCGCGGGCATGAACGTGTTCAGCTACTGGAACGCGGACAAGATGGTCCTGCGCATGTATGGCGCGCGCGAGGTCGACGACCGCACGGCGCCGCAGCTCGTCGGCATGGTGCGCCAGCTGGCCCACAATGCCGGCCTGCCCATGCCGAAAGTCTACATCATGGACAACCCGCAGCCGAACGCCTTCGCCACCGGCCGCAACCCGCAGAACGCGGCGGTGGCCGCCACCACGGGCCTTCTGGAGATGCTCACCCCGGACGAGGTGGCGGGCGTGATGGCGCACGAATTGGCGCACATCAAGCATTACGACACCCTCACCATGACCATCACCGCCACCATCGCCGGCGCCATCTCCATGCTGGCGAACTTCGGCATGTTCTTCGGCGGCGGCCACAACCGCGAGGGCGGCAGCCCGTTCGGCGCCATCGGCACCATCGCCATGGTGATCCTCGCCCCGCTCGCCGCCATGGTGGTGCAGATGGCGATCTCCCGCTCGCGCGAATACGAGGCCGACCGGGGCGGCGCCGAGATTTCCGGCAATCCCATGGCGCTCGCCAGCGCCCTCGCCAAGATTTCCGGCGGCGTCCACCAGGTGGAGAATTACGAGGCCGAGGCCAACCCCGCCACCGCGCACATGTTCATCATCAACCCGCTGTCGGGGGCGCGGATGGACAATCTGTTCTCCACCCACCCGGCGGCGGAGAACCGCATCGCCGCGCTCACCGAGATCGCCCGCCGCATGGGCGGCACGTTTTCACGGTGGCGGCCGCCCCGCCCCGCCGGCTGAGCGCCCCGGCCATGTGCTCGCGCTTCGTC
>NZ_JBNFNU010000563.1:0-2037 GCF_057364445.1 Xanthobacter sp. BG11Y11_SDJG | reverse complement strand
CCCCGCCTCCCCTGCCCGGCAGCGGCGATGCGCCCGGCCCAGGCCCTCCTGGAAGCCGTCGATCTGGCGCAGGCCGAGGCGCAGCGCCAGGGCGCCGTCCGCGTTCCGCTCCAGCGTGCTGTCCCAGAGGCTGTGCGCCACATCGATGGGCAGCACCGGCACCCCGTGCTCGCGCGCATCGCGCACGATCTGCGCCGGGGCATAAAAGCCCATGGGCTGGCTGTTCAGCAGCGCGCAGGCGAACACCGCCGGGTGATGGCACTTGATGAAGGCGGAGACGTAGACCAGCTTGGCGAACGAGGCGGCGTGGCTCTCCGGGAAGCCGTAGCTGCCGAAGCCCTTGATCTGCTCGAAGCAGCGCCGCGCGAAGTCCTCCGCATAGCCGCGCGCCACCATGCGATCCACCATCAGGCTCTCGAACTGATGGATGGTGCCGAGGTTGCGGAAGGTGGCCATGGCGCGCCGCAGCGCGTTCGCCTCCACGTCGGAAAAGCGCGCCGCCACCATGGCGAGGCGCATGGCCTGCTCCTGGAACAGCGGCACGCCCTTGGTCTTGTGCAGCACCTGGTAGAGTTCGTCGGCCGGGCCGTGTGCGGGAGCGGGCGCGGGGAATTCCACCTTCTCCTTGCCCGCGCGGCGCCGCAGATAGGGGTGCACCATGTCGCCCTGGATCGGGCCGGGCCGCACGATCGCCACCTGGATCACGAGGTCGTAGAAGGTGCGGGGGCGCAGGCGCGGCAGCATGTTCATCTGCGCCCGGCTCTCCACCTGGAACACGCCGATGGAATCGCCCCGGCACAGCATGTCGTAGACCTCGGGGTCCTCGCCCGGCAGATCGGCGAGGCCGACGGCGCGGCCCTCATGCTCCTTCAGCAGGTCGAACGCCTTGCGGATGCAGGTGAGCATGCCGAGCGCCAGCACGTCCACCTTGAGCAAACCGAGCGTGTCGATGTCGTCCTTGTCCCACTCGATGAAGGTGCGGTCCGCCATGGCGGCGTTGCCGATGGGCACGGTCTCGTCGAGCCGGCCGCGGGTGAGGATGAAGCCGCCCACATGCTGGGACAGGTGGCGCGGCGCCCCGAGCAGCCGCGTGGCGAACGAAACCGCGCGGCGGATCATGGGGTTGGCGGGGTCCAGCCCGGCCTGGGCGATGTGGGCGTCCGGGATGGCGTCGCCATAGCTGCCCCACTGGGTGGAGGCGATGCGCGCCGTGATGTCCTCGGTGAGGCCCAGCGCCTTGCCGACGTCGCGGATGGCGCTGCGCGGCCGGTAGGAGATCACGGTGGCGGCGATGCCGGCGCGGTGGCGGCCATACTTGCCGTAGATGTACTGGATCACCTCCTCGCGCCGCTCGTGCTCGAAGTCCACGTCGATGTCGGGCGGCTCGCGCCGCTCCTCGGAGATGAAGCGGGCGAACAGCACGTCGTTCTCGGCCGGGTCCACCGCGGTGATGCCGAGCACGAAGCAGACCGCGGAATTGGCCGCCGAGCCCCGCCCCTGGCACAGGATGCCGGCGTCTTCGGCGAACCGCACGATGTCGAGGATGGTGAGGAAATAGCGCGCATAATCGAGCTTGGCGATGAGCGCCAGCTCGGCCTCGATGAGCCGCGCGACCTTGTCCGGCACCCCTTGCGGGTAGCGCTTCGCCGCGCCGCGCCGGGTCTCGGCGGCGAGCCAGTCCTGCGCGCTCCAGCCTTCCGGCACCGGTTCGTCGGGATAGTCGTATTTCAATTCCGAGAGGCAGAAGTCCACCTGCGCCAGCAGCCGGCCGGTCTCGTTGAGCGCCTGCGGCGCGTCGCGGAACAGGCGCGCCATCTCGGCGGGAGTCTTCAGGTGGCGCTCGGCATTGGCCTCAAGGCGCCGGCCGGCCTGGGCGATGGCGACCCCCTCGCGCACGCAGGTGACCACATCCTGGAGGTCACGCTCCTGCGGCGTCGCATAAAGCACGTCGTTGAGCGCGAGCAGCGGCACGCGGGCGGCGTCCGCCGCGGCCTTAAGCGCCGCCAGGCGGCGCCGGTCGTCGCCCCGAAGGTGCAG
>NZ_JBNFNU010000562.1:0-2038 GCF_057364445.1 Xanthobacter sp. BG11Y11_SDJG | reverse complement strand
ATTGCCTGGTAGGTGTGGATCTTGTAGAGGCAGAAATAGACCGGCAAGGCCTCAGGCGCCGCCGCCAGCGCCTTGCGGAACAGGGCGTCCGCCGCCGCCCGGTCGTTGCGGTAGGCGACGACGCCCTGCTGCAGGAGAGCGTCGATCTCCGCCGGCAGGTCGCCGAAATTGACGGTGTCGGGCGAGACGAGCAGCTCGATCAGCGGCGGCCCGCCGGCGGCGGCGGCGCTCATCGGACGAGGTGCATCTGCGGGGCGGTCCGCGCGCTGTCCGCCTTGTGGCGCGCGAGGGCGCGCGAGACGCCGGTGGCGATGGCGCCGCCGCGCGCGTCGATCCCGGTCCAGCTGGCGGCGCGCCCGCGCGCATCGATCTCCAGCAGCTTCACGCCCTTCGGCACCTCCGTGCCGTCCCGCGCCACGCCGCGCACGACGCCGTCGAACGGCGCGCGCACCGGCGCGCCCCCCAGAGAGCCGACGACGAAATCCTTGTAGACGCGGGTGCCGATCTCGATCGCCGTATGCCAGCGTCCTGCCGCCTCCGCGCGCGCGAAGCGCTCGCCCTGCTGCCCGCCGAGGCTGGAGGGCACGCCGTCCGGCGGCGCGGTGGTGCCGTCGAGGACCAGGCGGCCGGCGAGACCGGGACGGGTCTCCACCGCCAGGTCGCAATTGAAGCCGCTGGAGAAGCCCGGCCCCACGCCCACCGCGAACCGGCCGAGGCGCCGCAGGTCCGGCGTCACCTGGTATTTGTGCATGCGGGCATCGACCAGAATGTCGATGGCGCCGATCACGATGAGATCGAGCAGGCCGAGGTCCGTCACCATCACGCCGGCCCCGGCGCCGAGGCGCTCGCGGACCTCGACGCTGCTGCCGGCGCGCGCCGCCACGACGCCCGCGAGCATGGCGGCATCGTCGTAGAGCGCGTCATGGAAGGCCATGCGACGCCGGATCACCGGCGGCATGGGGTCGTGCGAGAGCACCACCCCGTAGCCGGCCCAGAACAGGTGGACCGCCACGGCGGACGCGATCTCGTTGGTGCCGAGGATGACGGCGAAGGGCGGAAGCGACCCGCGCCGGCTCCCCTGTCTGGTGTCGCTCATATGCGGTCCTCGAATGGGCTGATGGCGAGAAGCAAGAGCCGGGCCGTTCCTCGCCCGCCCCTCGCGGACCACCCGGAACCGCTATTTCCGCCGATAGCGAACGACCCGCGAGCGGCGTCGCATCCCGGACAGCGCCGCCTTTGCCCTGTCGCATGTCCGACACCCGCGGGTCGCCCCGCCGTTGCAGCCGTGAAGCGGCGCGGGTTGGTTTCGACCTTGCATGACGAGGCGCAACTGCGCGGGAGACACAGCGATGGCCATGGCGGCAGCCGACATCGAACAGCTGGTGAAGGCGGCGTTCCCGGACGCCGAGGTGGTGATCGTGGACCTCGCCGGCGACGGCGACCACTATGCCGCGCGCATCACCTCGCAGGCCTTCAAGGGCAAGAGCCGGGTGCAGCAGCACCAGATGGTCTATGCGGCCCTGAAGGGCAATATGGGCGGCGTGCTCCACGCCCTCGCTCTGGAGACCATCGCCCCCGCCTGAGCCCCGCCGCGCCTGAGCCGCGCCCTTGCGGCGCCCTTGCCGCGCCGTACCGGCGCCGTCCTTCGACACAACCAGCATTTCACCCAGGAGAATGGCCATGGCCAGCACCAGTGACCGTATCAAGACCATCATCGACGCGCCGACGTGGTGCTGTTCATGAAGGGGGCGCCCGCCGCCCCGCAGTGCGGCTTTTCCGGCGCCGTGGTGCAGGTGCTGGCGCAGGTGGGCGTGCCGTTCGCGAGCTTCGACGTGCTCGCCGATCCCCTCGTGCGCGAGGGCATCAAGGACTACTCGAACTGGCCGACCATCCCCCAGCTCTATGTGAAGGGCGAGTTCGTCGGCGGCTGCGACATCGTGCGCGAAATGTTCAAGGCCGGCGAAACTGCAAGCGCTGCTGACCGAGAAGGGGATCCTCGCCCCGGCGCCGTGACGGCGACGGCTGGCGGCGGGCGCCG
>NZ_JBNFNU010000561.1:0-2084 GCF_057364445.1 Xanthobacter sp. BG11Y11_SDJG | reverse complement strand
CCGGGCACCGGCTGACCGGCTCACGCCCCCCGCCCCCCCGGCGCGCGGGGTGCGACACTGACGCCGGCCCCGACGGCGCGTCCGGCGCTTGATCAATGCCGGCGCATCGGCAACGTGCAGGCAAGGATTTTTGCGTCTTCCGACACCGCACCCGCCGCGTTCTCCTGAAGAGAGACGGGCGAACGATGCTATTTGGATGTCATCATGCCGTCTGCCGCCCGCGCCGTTCTCCGCATTCCCGTCATCGGCTGGTTCCTCAAGGACGCCATCTACGGGCTGCCCGATGCGAAATACTATTTCATCGCCAATCTTGGCTTCCTGTTTGCCGCGCTGACCTACAAGTTCGGCTACGCCTTCCTGATCATCTATGCGCTGACGGCGACCGCGCTCGCCATGACGGCGCTGATCGTGCTGACCGCCTCCGACATGATCGCCAACTGGTCGAAGAAGCGCTGAGCGCCGCCCGCCTCAACCGAACCGGGCGCGAACCTTGGCGGAAATCCACTCGCTGGCCACCACGGTGGCGAGGATGACGAGCAGGATCAGCGTCACCTGCGGCCAGGCGAGCGTGTTGAGCGAGCTTTCCAGATTGAGCCCGATGCCGCCCGCGCCGACGAGGCCGAGCACCGTGGATTCGCGGATGTTGATGTCCCAGCGGAACACGCTGATGCCGGCGAAGGCGGGCAGGATCTGCGGCACGATGGCATAGGTCAGCACCTGCGGCCCCGAGGCGCCGGTGGCGCGGACCGCCTCCACCTGGGTGGCGTCGATCTCCTCGATCGCCTCGTAGAGCAGCTTGCCGATGAAGCCGATGGAGCGCAAAGCGATGGCGCAGATGCCCGCCAGCACCCCCGGCCCGAGGATCGCCACCAGCAGCAGCGCCCAGATGATGGCATTGATGGAGCGCGAGGCGACGATGATGAACAGCGCCACGGGACGCACCAGCACCGCGCTCGGGGTGGTGTTGCGGGCGGCGAGGAAGGCCACCGGCACCGACAGCATGATCGCCGCCAGCGTGCCCAAGGTGGCGATGTTGAGCGTGTCCCACAGCGGCTTGAGCAGCACCGGGAAATAGCTCCAGCGCGGCGGGAACATGCGCGCGCCGATGTCGGCCGCCTGGGCCGGCGCATCAAGCACGAAGCTCCAGATGGTGTCCTGGGTCATCACGCGCCAGCAGAACACGGTCAGCGCCACCAGAGCGAGCCAGCCGAACCAGGCCGCGAACGTGCCGGCGGGGGTGCGAAGCTGCCAGGCCTTGCGGCCGTCGGGGAGAGCGGCGACCGGCATCACTTCACCCGCGCCCGGACGAGGCCGGAGACATATTCGCTGACCATGACGATGGCGATGATGAGGATCAGCACCGCGGCGGCGCTGTCGAACTCGTAGCGGTCGATGGCGGTGTTGAGCGTCGCGCCGATGCCGCCGGCGCCGACGATGCCCACCACCGCGGATTCGCGGAAATTGATGTCCAGCCGGTAGAGCGAGAGGCCGAGAAGGCGCGGCGCCACCTGCGGCAGCACGCCGAAGGCGACCAGCGAGAGCCAGGACGCCCCCGTAGCCCGCACCGCCTCGATGGGCTCTGCGTCCGCGTCCTCGATGTCCTCCGCCAGGAGCTTGGCGAGGAAGCCGATGGTGGCGAAGGTGAGCGTCAGGAAGCCCGCGAACGGGCCGAAGCCCACCAGCGCCACCAGAAGGATGGCGACGACGATCTCGTGCAGGGCGCGCGACAGCGCGACGATGGCGCGGCAAACGAGATAGACCGGCAGCGGCACGAGATTGCGCGCCGCGCCGATGCCGATGGGCACCGAGATGGCGATGCCCGCCACCGTCGCCGTCACCGTCATGGTGAGGCTCTCCACCATGCCCTGGAGGATGTCGTCCCAGCGGCGCGAGAAGTCCGGCGCGGCGAAGCCGGAGAGGAAGCGCAGGCCGCGCGCCCAGCCCTCCGACAGGCGCGCCCAGTTCACCTCGACCGAGCCGAGCGCCAGCGCCAGATAGGCGGCAGCGGCGAGCGCGAGCCAAATAGCGCAGCCAGGGATTGGCGACGAGCGGCGGCGGCCGCCAGCGGTGCGCCGGAACGGACG
>NZ_JBNFNU010000560.1:0-2085 GCF_057364445.1 Xanthobacter sp. BG11Y11_SDJG | reverse complement strand
CCGAGCCCACCGGGCCGGATGCCGCGAGCCACCGCGCCATGGCGCGCCAGGAGGCGGAAGGGCGCAAGCTGACCCCCGAGGAGAAGGCCAAGCGCGAGGAGCTGGGCCTCGATTCCTACGACAAGATCAGGAGCCACGCGCGCGACGGCGTCTTCCCCAAGGGGCCGGACATGCTGCGCTGGAAGTATCACGGCCTGTTCTACGTCGCCCCGGCGCAGGACAGCTATATGTGCCGCCTGCGCATCCCGAACGGCATCCTCACCCACTGGCAGATGCGCGGCGTCGCCGACATCGCCGCTGCCCATGGCGGCGGCTACAGCGACATCACCACCCGCGCCAACCTGCAGATCCGTGAGATTCCGGCCACCTCCGCCCTCGACGTGCTGGAGGGTCTCGTGGCGCTCGGCCTCACCGCCAAGGGCTCGGGCGCCGACAACATCCGCAACGTCACCGGAACCCCCACCGCCGGCATCGACCCGCTGGAGCTGATCGACACGCGGCCCCATGCCCGCGACTGGCACCATTACATCCTGAACTCCCGCGACATGTACGGCCTGCCGCGCAAGTTCAACGTGGCCTTCGACGGCGCCGGCACCATCGGCGCGCTGGAGGACACCAACGACATCGGCTTCCAGGCGGTGGAGGTGACGGACGGCTTCGGCGTCGCCTGCGGCGTCTGGTATCGCCTCGCGCTCGGCGGCATCACCGGCCACAAGGATTTCGCCCGCGACACCGGGGTGATCGTGCGCCCCGACGACGCGACCGCCGTCGCCGCCGCCATCGTGCGGGTCTTCATCGACACCGGCGACCGCTCCGACCGCAAGAAGGCGCGGCTCAAATACGTGCTCGACGCCATGGGCTTCGACGGCTTCCTGGCCAAGGTGGAGGAGAAGCTCGGCGCGCCCCTCACCCGCATCCCGGCCGCCGCCGTGGCGCCGCGCGCCGCGCCGGACCGGCTCGCCCATCTCGGCATCCACCCGCAGAAGCAGGCGGGGCTGAACTATCTGGGCGTCGGCCTGCCGGTGGCGCGCATGAGCGTCGCCCAGATGCACGGCCTCGCCGACATCGCGGCGCGCTTCGGCGACGGCGACATCCGCCTCACCGTCTGGCAGAACCTCCTGATCTCGGGCGTGCCGGACGCCGATGTCGCGGCCGCCACGGCCGCCGTCGGCGCCCTCGGCCTCACGACCGAGCCGAGCCCGCTCCAGGCCGGGCTCGTCGCCTGCACCGGCTCGAAGGGCTGCCGCTTCGCCGCCGCCGACACCAAGGGCACGCCCGCGCCATCCAGGCCCATTGCGAGGGCCGCCTCGCGCTCGACGCGCCGGTGAACATCCACGTCACCGGCTGCCACAATTCCTGCGCCCAGCATTATATCGGCGACATCGGCCTGATCGGCGCGCGGGTGCCGATCAATGACGACGGCGACACGGTGGACGGCTTCCACCTGCTGGTGGGCGGCGGCTTCGGCACCGACGCCGCCATCGCCGCCGAACTGAAGCGCGACGTGAAGGCCGAGGATGTGCCCCACCTCGTCGAGGGCCTGCTGAAGGCGTGGATGGCCCACCGCCGGGACGGCGAGACCTTCGCCCAGTTCTCCCGCCGCCTCGACCCGGAGGCGCTGAAGGCGCTGGCGGAGGCGGCATGAACACCCGAACCCAGTCGATTCAGCCGCTTCGCGACCTTTTGCGCTGGGCCCCGGCTCGCATTCCGCTGGCGCTCCATGCGTCCGGGGCGCGAGGGCAGTCCGGCTTCCCGGCCGACTGCAACGCAGCGAAGCGCAGTGGAGGGAGAGCCGGGACCCAGCGCAAGACTTGCGCGCCAAAGGCGCGCGCCATCATCGAGATTCGCCCATGAGCCTCCAGTCCCGCCCGCCCCTCGTGCCCTATCTGCCGGACAGCGCGCCCTTCACGGCGGAGCAGCGCGCCTGGCTGAACGGCTTCTTCGCCGGCATCTTCAGTGGCGATGCGCCGGCCGGCGCCACCGCGCTCTCGGCCGGCGCCGCCGCCGCCCTGATGCCCGAACTCCAGCCGGCCGATGCGCCGAGGACGCGCGCGCCGTGGCACGATCCCGCCATGCCGCCTCATC
>NZ_JBNFNU010000559.1:0-2089 GCF_057364445.1 Xanthobacter sp. BG11Y11_SDJG | reverse complement strand
CCAAGCCCGCGGCGCCGCCCCCCTGCCCCGGCCGCAGACGGCAGGTCCGGAGCGCCGAAGGCCGCAGACCCCAAGCCCGGCCAAAGCAAGGACGGCGCCCAGGGGCCCGCGGGGCTCGATGTGGAGGCCTTTTCCCGCAACCTCGCCCGGCTGGTGGAGGAGGGCGGCAAGGCCATGGCCGCCTATCTCGGACCGCGCGAGGCCGGCCGCAACGACGACATGGCCGACGACATCGCCGACGCGATCAAGACCGTGGGCCACGTGGCGGAATACTGGATGGCCGACCCCCAGCGCACCATCGAGGCGCAGACCCGCCTCATGGGCGGCTACCTCTCGGTGTGGGCCAACACCATGAAGCGGCTCGCCGGCGAGGAGGTGGCCCCGGTGGTCGCCCCCGACCCCAGGGACGCGCGCTTCAAGGACGCGGGCTGGAGCGAGAGCCCGATCTTCGACGCCTTGAAGCAGGCCTATCTCGTCACCTCCAAATGGGCGGAGGACATGGTGGAGGAGGCCGAGGGCCTCGAACCCCACACCAAGCACAAGGCGGAATTCCTCGTGCGCCAGCTGGCGAACGCGATCTCGCCCTCGAACTTCGCCGTCACCAATCCGGAGGTCATCCGCGAGACTCTGTCCTCGTCCGGCGAGAACCTGGTGAAGGGCATGCAGCACCTCACCGAGGACCTGATCGAGGGCAAGGGCACGCTCAAGATCCGCCAGACCGACATGAATGCGTTCGAGGTGGGGCGCAACCTCGCCACCACGCCGGGCAAGGTGGTCTACGAAAACGAGCTGATGCAGCTCATCCAGTACGCCCCCGCCACCGCGCAGGTGAAGCGCACCCCAGTGCTGATCGTGCCGCCCTGGATCAACAAGTTCTACATCCTCGACCTCACGCCCGAGAAGTCGATGATCCGGTGGCTGGTGGACCAGGGCATCACGGTGTTCACCCTCTCCTGGGTGAACCCGGACGCGCGCCTCGCCGCCAAGGGCTTCGACGACTATATGCGCGACGGCATCATGGCCGCGCTCGACCAGGTCGCCATCGCCTCGGGCGAACGGCGCGTGCACACGGTGGGCTATTGCGTAGGCGGCACGCTGCTGGCCGTGACGCTGGCCTACATGGCAGCCACGGGCGACGACCGCATCGCCAGTTCCACCTTCCTCACCACGCAGATCGACTTCACCCATGCGGGCGACCTGAAGGTGTTCGTGGACGAGGAGCAGCTCGCGGTGCTCGAGCGCAAGATGAAGCAGATGGGCTATCTCGAAGGCTCGAAGATGGCCTCCGCCTTCAACATGCTGCGCTCGAACGACCTGATCTGGCCCTACGTGGTTAACAACTACATGAAGGGCAAGGCGCCGTTCCCGTTCGACCTGCTCTACTGGAACGCCGATTCCACACGCATGCCGGCAGCCAACCACTCCTATTACCTGCGCAACTGCTACCTCACCAACAACATCGCCCGGGGCCTTGCCGACCTCTCCGGCGTGCGCATCGACATGACCAAGGTTCAGGTGCCGGTCTATTCGCTGGCGACGCGGGAGGACCACATCGCGCCGCCCAACTCGGTCTTCATCGGCGCCAACATGCTGTCGGGGCCGGTGCGCTACGTGCTCGCCGGCTCGGGCCACATTGCCGGCGTGGTCAATCCGCCGGCGAAGATGAAGTACCAGTACTGGGCGGACGGGCCGGTGGGGCCGAGCTTCGAGGCCTGGCTCGACGGCGCGCGCGAGCACAAGGGCTCCTGGTGGCCGGACTGGCTGCAATGGTTCTCCGCGCTCCACCCCGAGGAGGTGGAGGCGCGGGCGGTGGGCGGCGGCCGGCTCCAGCCCATCGAGGATGCCCCCGGCCGCTATGTGAAGCAGCGCTCCTGAGGCGGGCGGAGCGCACGCCGGTCGGCGGCGTGCCCGATCATGCGTGAACCGCTCAAGCATGCCCCGCTCGAGCGTGCGCCAGTGAAGCGGGCGCCGGAGAAGATTGCACCTCGCGCCGCCCGGATGGCGCCTTCTGCGTCCCTGGGATCCTGGGCGCCCGGCGCGGCCGCGCGGGGCGTTCCGGCTGAGCGGGCGGGCGACCCCGGCGAACGCC
>NZ_JBNFNU010000558.1:0-2093 GCF_057364445.1 Xanthobacter sp. BG11Y11_SDJG | reverse complement strand
CTGGCCGACAACGGCCGCCTGCCGGCCTTGGTGGCCGACGCCGCGTCCGCGCTCGGCCCGCTCGGCGTGCTGGTGAATTGCGCGGCGTTGTTCGAGGACGACGGGGCGCGGGTGGATGAAGCCGCCATGGAGCGGCATTTCCGCGTCAACACGCTGGCGCCCGTCGTGCTCGCCGACCTCTGCGCCGCCGCGTTGCCGGAGGGCGCGGACGGGGTGGTGGTGAACATTCTCGACCAGCGCGTGCTGCGCCTTACCCCGGATCACTTCTCCTACGGCGTCTCGAAGTCCGCGCTCTGGGCGGCGACGCGCATGCTGGCGGCGCGGCTCGCGCCGCGCGTGCGGGTGCTGGGCATCGGTCCCGGCCCGGTGCTGCCGCACGAAGGCCTCGCGCCGGAGGACTTCGCGCGGGAGGTGGCGGCGACGCCGCTGCAGCACGCCCCCAGCCTTGCCGATTTCGGGCGGACCATTCGCTTTTTTGTGGAGACGCCCTCCCTCACGGGCCAGATGCTGGCGCTCGACGCCGGCCAGCATCTCGGCTGAGCTCCATCAGGCGGTGACCGGCCCGGCGACGCCGTCGAAGGCGCCGGGCACCAGTTCGCACACCAGGAGCCGCGCCGGGTCCACCGGGCCGGGCAGGGTGACGCGGCCGGCCGGCACCCGGCGGAAAGCCGAGCGGGCATAATAGGGGCTCGTCCCCCCACCAGGATCACGAGGGCGTGGCCGCCGCTGCGGGCGGCCTCCAGCGCCACCTCCATGAGCCGCGCGCCGATGCCCACCGACTGGAACGGCGGCTCCACGGTGAGCGGACCGAGCAGCAGCGCGGGATGGCGGCCGATGGCGACCTCCGTCAGCCGAACCGAGCCCACCAGCATGGTGCCGACGCGGGCGGTGAAGGAGAGGTCGGGCGCGTGCGGCGCCTGCTCGCGGATGCGGAAGGCGGTGCGCGCGAACCGGCCGGGGCCGAAGGTGCGTTCGTGCAGCCGCTCGATGGCAAGCGCGTCCTGGGGCCGCTCGAGGGCGAGGAGAAGGGGAAGCTCGGTCATGGGTCTTCTTCGGATCGGCAGGCGCTGTCACCCGGCGATCCGGCGCCGGGACGGTTCCCCGGGCGCGGTCAGGCGGGCAGGCGAAGGGGCGCGCTGGCGCGCGGTCCATCCTCTCGTCGTCGCAGCCGGAGCGCCATGGCGCAGCATCCTCGTGCCGATGAGCGGCGGGCGATAGCACGCCGCGCCAAGCGGGTCCAGTGGCACCGGGCGAGGGGGGCGCCTGCCTCCGGACACTCAGCGGACAGGGACCCCGCCCCGCCCCGCCCTGTCCTGCTTGCGGGGAAGGCAAAGTGGGGGAATGGCGCGCAACTGCCCCGTTCACAGCGGCGGCCCTTTCCATTAGCGTGCCGGCCGCGGGCGCCCGGCGCCCCGGCAAGGTCCCGGCGCACTGCGCGGAAAGGTTGCCCGTCCCGTGGAAGACAAGGTGAAGCTCGTCCTTGCATCCGGCTCGCCGCGCCGGCTCGCGCTCCTCAACCAGGCCGGCATCGAGCCCGACCTGCTCATGCCGGCCGAGCTGGACGAGGCGCCCGAGCGGGGCGAGCTGCCGCGCCGCCTGGCCCCAGCGCCTCGCCGAGGAGAAGGCGCGGCTGGTGGCGGGGCGCGCCAAGGATGCGGGCATCGCGGCCCTGGTTCTCGCCGCCGACACGGTGGTGGCGGTGGGCCGGCGCATCCTGCCCAAGCCCGAACTGACCGACGAGGCGGACGCCTGCCTGCGCCTGCTCTCCGGCCGCACCCACCGGGTCTATACCGGCATCTGCGTCATGGACCCCAGGCGCCGCGCCCACACCCGCCTGGTCGAGACACGGGTGCGCTTCAAGCGCCTCTCGCGCGACGAGATGGCGGACTATCTGGCCTGCGGCGAATGGCGCGGCAAGGCGGGCGGCTACGCCATCCAGGGCATCGCCGGCGCCTTCGTGCTGAAGCTCGTGGGCTCCTACACCAACGTGGTGGGGCTGCCGCTCGCCGAGACGGTGAGCCTGCTGGCTGGCGAGGGCTACGACGTGCGCGCCGGCTGGGTGGAGCGCGCGGCGTGAGCGGGGCGGATGCGCC
>NZ_JBNFNU010000557.1:0-2095 GCF_057364445.1 Xanthobacter sp. BG11Y11_SDJG | reverse complement strand
GGCCTCGTCGCCGGCTTCCGTCCGCGCGCGGCCGTCCGCGCCGCCGGTGGACTGGGTGGTGAGCGACCATCTCGTCCCCTACGAGGCGGCGCTCGCCGCCATGGAGGCGCGCGCCGCCGCCATCGCCGACGGCACGGCCGCCGAGTGCGTGTGGCTGCTGGAGCATCCCCCGCTCTATACCGCCGGCACCAGCGCCCGGCCAAAGGACCTCGTGGAGGCCCGCTTCCCGGTGTTCCAGACCGGGCGCGGCGGCCAGTTCACCTATCACGGGCCGGGCCAGCGCGTGGCCTATGTGATGCTGGACCTCAAGCGGCGGGACCAGGACGTGCGGGGCTATGTGAGCGCGCTGGAAGCGTGGATCATCGCCACGCTCGGCGCCTTCAACGTCACCGGCGAGCGGCGCGAGGACCGCGTCGGCGTCTGGGTGCCGCGCTTCTCGGGCGAGGACAAGATCGCCGCCATCGGCATCCGCGTGCGCCGCTGGGTGACGTTCCACGGCATCTCGCTGAACGTGGAGCCGGACCTCTCCCACTTCTCCGGCATCGTGCCCTGCGGCGTGCGCGAGCACGGCGTCACCAGCCTCGCCGACCTCGGCCTGCCGGTGAGCATGGCGGAGGTGGACGCGGTGCTGAAGGTGGCGTTCGAGGAGGTGTTCGGCCCGACCGCGCCTGGGGCTACGCCGACCTGAAGCGACGGCCCGGAATGCGCACCGGCCGGATCGCGGAGCGACCCGGCCGGTGCAGTCCGGTGGCGAGGGGGCGGGCTCGGCCCCCGCCTCAGTTCTTCTTCACCAGCGGGCAGGCGCTCTGGGAGAGCGGCCGGAAGGCATCCTCGCCGCGAATGGTGGCGAGCTGCTTGTAATAGTCCCACGGCCGCTTGCTCTCCTTGGGCGACTTCACCTGGAAGAGATAGAGGTCGTGGATCAGCAGCCCGTCCTCGCGCACATAAGCGTTGCGGGCGAACACGTCGTCGATGGGCATCTTCTTCAGCGTCGCCATCACCGGCTCGGCCGTGTCGGTGCCGGCCTTCTCGATCGCCTTCAGATAGTTGAGCACCACCGAATAGTTCGCCGCATGGGTCATGGTGGGCATGCGGCCGGTGCGCTTGAAGAAGCGCTCGCCGAAGGCCCGGGTGCGGTCGTCCATGTCCCAGTAGAAGTCGGATTCGAGCACCAGGCCCTGCACCTTGTCGAGACCGATGGAGTGCACGTCCGAGATGAAGACCAAAAGGCCGGTGATGCGCTGCTTGCCGGACACGGTGAGGCCGAAGTCGGACGCTGACTTGACCGCGTTCACCATGTCGCCGCCGGCATTGGCGAAGGCGACGATATCGGCGCCCGAGGTCTGCCCGGCGAGCACGAAGGACGAGAAGTCCTGGGTGCCCACGGGATGGAACACCTTGCCGACAACCTTGCCGCCGGACTCGTTCAGGACGTCGGTCAGGTCCTTGGCGAAGGAGTGGCCGAGCGCATAGTCGGCCGCGACGATGAACCAGGTCTTGCCGCCTTGGGAGAGGATGCCCTTGGCGGTGCTGCGCGCCATGGCATAGGTGTCGCTGCGCCACTGCACCGAATAGGGCGTGCACTTGGCGCCGTTCAGCTCGGCGGTGGCGCCGTTGCTGATCAGGGCGATGCGCTTGCGCTCATTGGCGACGAAGGTCACGGCCAGCGAGCTGGCCGAGCCCACCACGTCGGCGATGGCGTCCACCTTCTCGTTGTCGTACCAGCGCCGGGCGATGGAGGAGGCGATGTCCGGCTTGTTCTGGTGGTCGGCGAAGATGATCTCCACCGGCTTGCCGAGCACCTTGCCGCCGAAGTCTTCCACCGCCATCTTCGCGGCTTCCACCGAGCCGGTGCCCGACACGTCGGAATAGAGCCCCGACATGTCGCCGAGCACGCCGATCTTCACCACGTCGTCGGAGATGCCCGCGGGCGCGGACTGGGCCCAAGCGGCGGCACGAGGCCGGCGCCGCGGCGGCGCTGAGCAGCGCGCCGTACGAAGGATGGCCGGCGTCTTCATCCGTTGCCTCCAGGCTCTGTTCTTTGGGTCTGTTTTGAACGGCGTCCTCGCGGCGCGCTGCGGCCGGCGGCGCGGCC
>NZ_JBNFNU010000556.1:0-2096 GCF_057364445.1 Xanthobacter sp. BG11Y11_SDJG | reverse complement strand
CGCGCGCCTCGCCTTCACGCTGATGGACGGCGCCGTGGCCTTCACCCCCCGCCGCCCCGCGACGGCGATGCGCTGGAGCCGGGCGCCTCGTCGCGACAGTGGAGGGGCCGGCGCGCGCCATCCTCACCGCCGAGCGCACGGCGCTGAACCTCTTGTGCCGCCTCTCGGGCATCGCCAGCGCCACCGCCGGCCTGGTGGAGGCGGTGAAGGGCCACAAGGCGGTGATCGCCTGCACCCGCAAGACCACGCCGGGCCTGCGCGCGCTGGAGAAATACGCGGTGCGCGCCGGCGGCGGCTCCAACCATCGCTTCGGCCTCGACGACGCGGTGCTGGTGAAGGACAACCACATCGCCATCGCCGGCGGCATCCGCCCCGCTTACGAGCGCCTGCGCGCCCAGGTGGGCCACATGGTCAAGATCGAGATCGAGGTGGACACCCTGGCCCAGCTCGCAGAGCTGCTCCCCCTTAAGGTAGACGCGGTTCTGCTCGACAACATGACGCCCGAGACGCTGGCGCAGGCGGTGAAGATGGTGGACGGGCGCATGCTCACCGAGGCCTCCGGCCGCGTCACCCGCGAGAGCGCGCCCGCCATCGCCGCCAGCGGCGTGGACCTGATCTCGGTGGGCTGGCTCACCCACAGCGCGCCGATCCTCGACCTTGGGCTCGACTTCGCGGCCTGAGGGCACGGCGGACCGGCTGCACTTGATCCAGTCGGTTGCCTTCGGTGGGTGCTTCCCTAAAGTCGCCCCGTCCAATGCGCCGAACCGGCGCGACACCGCCCCGGAGGGAGACGACATGCTCAAGCGCATCCTGGTTCTGCTCGGCGAATCGGCTCCCTCGGTGGCGGCGCGCGCCTTTGCCTTCCGCCTGGCGCGGACGAGCGGGGCGAGCCTGTCGGGCCTCGCCGGCATCGACCTCGCCGCGCTGCGCATGCCGACGCTGGGACGGGCCGGCGCCGCCGCGCTCAAGATCAAGCTCGAACAGGGCATGCGGGCGGATGCGGATGCCTCCCAGGTGCGCCTGCATGCAGCCTACGAGGCCGAATGCGCGCGGAACGGTCTGCCGCTCGACTGGCTCTCCTTCGAGGGCGACCCCATGGAGGCGCTGGTCGCGGCCTCCGAGACCCGCGACCTGCTGGTGACCGGCTGCGACACCGCCTTCCAGGGCTCGCAGTCCGTGCCGCTGCCCGATCTGCTGTCGTCGCTGCTCGCCAAGACGCCGCGGCCGGTGGTGGTCTGCGGCGACGAGGCGCCGGAAGGGGCGGGAACCCTGATCGCCTATGACGGCAGCCTGCCGGCCATGCGCGCGCTGCAGATGTTCGTGCTGCTCGGCACCGGGCGCGGCCAGCCGGCGCACGTGGTGAGCATCCGACCCGAGCCGCGAGGAGGCGGCGCGGATGGCGGTCGCCGCCGGCGCCTATCTGCGCGCCCACGGCTATGAGGCGGCGGAACTGCCGCTGGCGACCCGCGCCGACCCCTCCGAGGTGCTGCGCCTGGAGGCACAGGCGCGCCAGGCCGGCACCCTCGTGATGGGCTGCTACGGCCATCACGGGCTGAAGGAGATGCTGTTCGGCTCCAGCACCGTGAAGCTGGTGGAGAACCCGCCCTGCCCGCTGTTCATCTATCACTGACAGCCGCCGGCGCGGGAGGCCAAGCCGCAAGAGGCAGCGCCAGCTTGACCGCCGGCTCCGCCCGGCCCGGTGCCGGCCGGACGCTCGCGCGCGCCACATCTCCCGGCTGACGCGCCTCCGGCAGGGGCTTTGCATCGGGCCAAACCCGTGCGAAGCAGGGGCATCGATTCCGGGTGCCGCCCCGCCCGCCTCATTGCCAGCACGGCGGCAGCCCGAGGGAGACGACGATGCCCGACGTGACCGAAGACCTCGTGCGCAGCGCCCTCGCGAAGGTGCGCACGCCCGAAGGCGTGCCGCTTTCCGCCTCGCCGGCGCTCGCCGGCATCGTCGTCACCAGCGGCAAGGTCTATCTCTCGATCAATATCGACGAGGCCCAGGCGCGGGCATGGGAAAACGTGCGCGGCGAGGCCGAGGCGGCGGCGCGCGCCGTGCCCGGCGTCACCTCGGCCCCTGGTGGCGCTGACCG
>NZ_JBNFNU010000555.1:0-2103 GCF_057364445.1 Xanthobacter sp. BG11Y11_SDJG | reverse complement strand
CCCACGCCGGCGATGGCGGCGCTGCGGCACACGCAGGGATGCTCGAACAGCACCAGCGGCACCGGCGCGTCGCGGTCGAGCCGCAGGTTGCGGCGGCGATCCAGAGCATGGGCTCCGCGCAGGAAGCGGCGCGCCGGAAGGTGCGCTCTCGATCCGGAAGCCGACCCCCACGTCCAGTTCCTCGGCCCGCAACTGGTCCAGGATCGACGAGGTGGCGCACACCCGCACCGACACCGGCGCCTGCGGAAAATGGGCGCTGATGCGGGTCAGGATGCGCTCCAGCACGTCCTCGCCCACGTCCTGGACGAAGCCGAGCCGCAGCGGCTGCGCGAAGGTGCCGTGGACGTGCTGCGCCAGCACCTGGTCGTTCAGGTCGAGCAGGCGCCGCGCATCGTCCAGGAAGGCGCCGCCGCGCTGGGTCGGCACCACCGTGCGGCCCTTGCGCTCCAGAACCTGGAAACCGAGCGCCTCGGCGAGGCGGTCCATCTGCAGGCTCACCGCCGACTGGGTGCGGCCCACGCGGCGCGCCGCCGCGGAGATGGAGCCGAGATCGGCCACCGCCACGTAGCTGCGCAGGAGATCGAGTTCGAGATTGCGCGTCATCCTATGAGCATCGCAAAATATCTGTATTGTTCAATTCAATTTTTCTGATTGATGGGAGCGGCGTATCCCTGTCGCGACGGCATTCTGCCGCCCCGGGAGAGTCCCCATGCCGCTTCTCAATGTGTCCCTGTCCGGCGCCCCGGACGACGCCCTCGCCCACGCGGTGGCGACGCGACTTTCCGCCCTCACCCGCGACATCCTGCGCAAGGACCCGGCCGTGACCGCGGTCAAGGTCGCGTTCGTGCCACGGGAACACTGGTTCACGGCCGGCCGCGCGCTGGCCGACAAGGCCACGCGCTCCTTCGCCCTCGACGTGATCGTCACCGACGGCACAAACACGAAGGACGAGAAGGCGGCGTTCCTGGAGGCGGTGCACGCGGCCATGGCCACGCTTCTGCCGGATCTCGACCCGGAAAGCTACGTGCTGGTGCGGGAGGTGAAGGCGGACGCCTATGGCTATGGCGGACGCACCCAAGAAGCGCGCTACCAAGAGGCGCGCTACCAGGAGGCGCGCGCCCGGACGGCGAAGCTCAAGGCCGCGCCTGCGGCATGACCGGGAAAACGGCCCGAGCGGACGGCTCGGGCCGGGGCCGTCACTTGCCAGCGAGCAGGGGGGTGAGGATCTTGTCCATGTCGGCGATGGAGAGCGCGCCGGAATAGAGCTTGCCGTTGATGATGAAGCTCGGCGTGGCGTTCACGCCCAGTTCCTTATTGGCGTAGAGCGCGCTCGCCTGCACCTTCTCCGCCAGCGCCTGGTCGGTCAGGCACTTCTCGAACTCCTGCTGGCTCATGCCCGCCTGACGCGCGACCTGAAGCAGGCCGGCGGCTGGATCGTTGCCGAACGCCCACGCCTTCTGGGTCTCGAACAAGGTCGAGATCATGGGATAGTATTTGTCGTCCGGCATGCAGCGCGCCAGCATGAAAGCGGCGGTCGCCACCGGCTCGAACGGAAATTCGCGGAAGATGAAGCGCACCTTGCCGGTGTCGATGTACTTCTTCTTCAGTTCCGGAAAGGTGCCCGTGTGGAAGGCGGCGCAGTGGCTGCACGTCATGGAGGCGTACTCCACGATGGTCACCGGGGCATTGGCCTCGCCCAGCGCCTTCACCGGCAGGGGGCTGGCGTCGGGCAGCATCACCTTGGCCGCATCGACCGGGCGCCCGTCGGCGGACTGGGCGAACGCCTCGCCCGGGAGCGAGCGGCAGGCCGAGGCCGGCAGCGAGGGCGATGGTGGCAGCGCCGGTGAGCAGGCGACGGCGGGTGAACATCATCGGACGGGTCTCCGGCAGGTCCTGGCGCGCGGCGAAGGCGGCCGCCCCGTGCGGCCGTTCCGGCCGCGGAAAGAGGCGTGTCTTCTGCGCTCGGGAGGCGAATTCAGCATGGGTCGGGAGCCGCGTCGTGCTCCAGGAAAAGATGTTCGGCCTCTAGCATGGCGCATCCAAGGCGGCAACGCGCGCCGGATCACGGCTTGGTCACCTCGACGGAGAGCCGGCGCAGCGCGC
>NZ_JBNFNU010000554.1:0-2113 GCF_057364445.1 Xanthobacter sp. BG11Y11_SDJG | reverse complement strand
CGCTGTCCACCGCGCGGCGGCGCCGGCCGCCGCCGCCCGCCCCCAGGTGGCGCGGGCGCGAGGAGACGCAGAAGGCGTTGAAGGAGGACACGAGCAGATAGACGTAGACCGCCGCCACGAACACCCACCACACGAGCTTGAGCAGCGCGCCGGTGATGAGGATGGCGCCGCGCCCCAGTGTCTTCAGGATTGCGAGCGTCTGCGGCCCCTTGGCATCGGCGAGCCGCGCCACCCGCCTCAGGTCGTTGCCGTTGTCGGCGATCCTGAGGCCCTCCAGCGCGGCGCGGGTGCCGGCCTTGGACTGCACCACCGCCACGTCGTCGAGCATGCGGGTCAGCGCGGTGAGCCGGTCGGAGCGCACCACGCCCTTCAGCGCCGGCCCGTCCACCGCGCCGGGCGCCTTCAGGAGGCGGCGCAGGGCGACGAAGTCGACGCTCTGCCGCACCGCGCGCATGAAGGTGCGGCCCAAGGCGGCCGAGAGCTTGCCGGTGCGCTTGGCGACTTTCACCAACGTGATGCCGACGCGCAAGGGCAGGCTCGCGCCCACCGTGGCATAGGTCCCGGCAGTGACGGCGATGCCGACCGCCGAGAGGCCGAGGATCAGTTCGTCCGCATCCTCGCCCTGGGCCAGCTTCCAGCCCTCGCGGCCGGCGTCGCGGATGTCGCCCCACACCATGAGGTCGCCGGTCGCGGCCCCCGCGAGGCCGGCAAGGTCGGAGGGCTGGCCGGTCAGGAAGCCCATGCCGAATTCCTTGGCGCCCCGGAGCGTGCTGGCGAGCGCGCCGTTGGCCGCGGCGACGCGCGCCCGCAAGTCCGGATCGATGGCGATCGCGCGCGCATCGGCGAGCGCAACGAAGGAGGAGGCGAGGGCCACGTCGTCGGCGGCGAGCGCCGCCTCGATCTCCTTCGCCACCGCTGCGGCGTCGAGGTCGGCGAGGCCGAGATCGGCGATCGCGGCGGGATCGTCGCGCGCCTCCACCAGGCGCACGCTCTGCTTCGCCAGCGGCACCAGCCAGGGCGCAAAGCCCACGAGGGCCGCCAGTACCGTGAACAGCGCGAAGATGCGGGCCATCTGCCTCTAACGTCCGATCCCGAGCCCGGCGGCGGTGCCATGGGTGGCCTGTGCCGAGATCGTGTATTCGCTCCCGGCGACGAACCCGTCTTCCTGCGCTAGACTGGAAGAGTGGTCAGAAGCCGCATCCGGTCTGGCGAGATACTTAGGGTTTCTGCCGGCGGGCACAAGCGGTCGCGTGCCAATGTTGGAGGAGCGCCATGGTCCCTTCCACCATCCAGCCGGCCTATGCCCGCCCCGAAACCGCCTTCGGCGGCGTCGCGCTGCGCGTGCGGCACATCTCCCCCGCGGACCTCGTCGACTGCCTCAAGGCGGGGGTTTCCGATTTTCTGCGCCATCCGAGCCAGTTGATCTTCCTGGCGCTCATCTATCCCATCGTCGGGCTGTTCCTCGCCCGCCTCTCCTTCGGCCATGACGTGCTGCCGCTGCTGTTCCCGCTGGTAGCGGGCTTCGCGCTGCTCGGCCCACTCACGGCTATCGGCCTCTACGAGATGAGCCGGCGCCGGGAGGAAGGGCTGCCCACGGGCTGGGAGCATGTCTTCGCGCTCGTCCGCTCGCCGGCCATCGTCTCCATCGCCGTGATCGGCTGCGCGCTGCTGGCCACCTTCCTGCTGTGGCTGGTGGCGGCGCTGGTGATCTACGAGGCGACGTTCGGCCCCTTCGTGCCGCCGACGCTCTCCGCCTTCGCGCGGGAAATCTTCGAGACCCGGGCGGGCTGGACGCTGATCATCGTCGGCAACGGTGTCGGACTCGGCTTCGCGGTTTTCGCCATGAGCCTGTCGGTGGTGTCGCTGCCGCTCCTGGTGGACCGGAATGTGAGCACCGCCACGGCCGTGCGCACCTCGTTCTCGGCGGTGCGCGCGAACCCGGTGGTGATGGCCCTGTGGGGGGCTGATCGTGGCCGCGCTCCTGGCGCTCGGCAGCCTGCCCTTCTTCGTCGCCTCGCCGTGGTGCTGCCGGTGCTCGGCCACACCACCTGGCATCTCTACCGCCGCCTCGTGGTGTGAGCGGGCGCGCCGGAACCCGGACCGGGCGGCGCGA
>NZ_JBNFNU010000553.1:0-2129 GCF_057364445.1 Xanthobacter sp. BG11Y11_SDJG | reverse complement strand
TAGTCGAGCGCGAGATTGCGCAGCGCCCGGCGCCCGGCCGAGGCGGCATCCGGCGCGAACGGCGCGTCGGTGCCGGAGCGCGGCATAGGTTTCCGCCAGCGGGCCGGCAAGCGCCGCGCCGAGCCTGAGGCGCAGCGCCTTGCGGGCGGAAAACACCGCGTCCGGGTCGACGTCGCCGCCGAGTTGCGCGCGATCTCGCTTCGCCGGGCAGCGCCAAGGCCTGGGCCTTGAAGGCGGAATCGAGCGCCGGGTCCGTGAGCAGTCGCCCGGCGGCGTCGATCAGCGCCGCCTCGCTCCCCGCCGGCTTGCCGCGGGCGCTGCGTGCAGCGCGCGCGAGGCCCTGGAGCGCGTCGAAGCGGTTGAACGGGTCGCGGTCGTGGGCGGCGAGGAACACCCGGTCCTCGGCGGTGAGGTCGCTTTTCAGGTTCACCGGCGCCGAGAAGCCGCGGTTGAGCGAGGGCACGGGCTTGGCGTCGAGCCCCGTGAACAGGAAGCTCTGCTCGCGCTCCGTCACCTCCACGACCCCGCGCTCCACCGGCGTGTTGCCCAGCGTCAGCGGCAGATCGGCGCCGTCCGGCCCCACGAGGCCGAGAGCGAGCGGGATCACCATGGGCTTCTTGTCGCTCTGCCCAGGGGTGGGGGGCACGGACTGCTTCACGTCCAGGCGGTAGGTGCCGGCGGCGGCGTCGAACGCGCCCTTCACCTCCAGCGTCGGCGTGCCCGACTGGGCGTACCACAGCGCGAACTGGGTGAGGTCGCGACCGGTGGCGTCGGCGAAGGCGGCGAGAAAATCCTCGATGGTGGCAGCCTCGCCGTCATGGCGCGCGAAATAGAGGTCCATGCCCTTGCGGAATCCTTCCTCGCCCAGGAGGGTTTTCAGCATGCGCACCACCTCGGAGCCCTTCTCGTACACGGTCGCCGTGTAGAAGTTGTTGATCTCGCGATAGGTTTCCGGCCGGACCGGGTGGGCGAGGGGGCCGGAATCCTCGGTGAACTGGGCCGCCTTGAGCATGCGCACGTCGGCGATGCGCTTGACCGGGCGCGAGCGCTGGTCGGAGGAGAATTCCTGGTCGCGGAAGACCGTGAGGCCCTCCTTCAGGCACAGCTGGAACCAGTCGCGGCAGGTGATGCGGTTGCCGGTCCAGTTGTGGAAATATTCGTGGGCGATCACGCCCTCGATGCCGGAATAGTCGGCATCCGTCGCGGTCTGCGGCGAGGCCAGGACGTACTTGTCATTGAAGACGTTGAGGCCCTTGTTCTCCATCGCTCCCATGTTGAAGTCGGAGACGGCGACGATGTTGAACACGTCGAGGTCGTACTCGCGGCCGAATGCGGTCTCGTCCCAGCGCATGGAGCGTTTCAGCGCGTCCATGGCGTAGCCGGCGCGCGCCTCCTTGCCCGCCTCCACATAGATGCCCAGCTCCACCTGCCGCCCCGATGCGGTGGTGAAGCTGTCCGCCACCTTGGCGAGCTTTCCGCCCACCAGCGCGAACAGATAGGAGGGCTTCGGCCACGGATCGTGCCACACGGCGAAATGGCGCGAGGTCCCGAGCACCGCCCCGGACGAGACGAGGTTGCCGTTGCCCAGCAGGACCGGCGCCTCGTCCGCCTCCGCCTCGATGCGGGTGGTGTAGACCGCCAGCACGTCGGGGCGATCGGGGAAGTAGGTGATGCGGCGGAAGCCCTCAGGCTCGCACTGGGTGCAATAATTGTTCGAGGTGCGGTAGAGCCCCATGAGCTGGGTGTTGGCGGTGGGGTCCACCAGCGTCTCGATCTCCAGCGTGAAGGCGTCGGCCGGCGGATGGCGCAAAGCGAGGCGCTCCGGGCTCGCCTCGAAGCTGGAGCCGGCGAGCGGGACGCCGTCGATGGCGAGGCGCACCAGGGTCAGCCCGTCGCCGTCGAGCACCACCGGCGCGCCCGGCGTGCCCTTGGGATTGCGGCGCAAGGCGAGCCGGGCGGTGACGCGGGTCTGCGTGGGATGGAGGGCGAAGTCGAGGTCCACCCGATCCACCAGCCACTCCGGGGGACGGTAGTCGGCAAGGCGGACGGCCTGGGGCTCGGCATCACGCATCGGGGGCGCTCCTCGCACGGTCTCTGAATCGGTCTGCGCGCGCGCGCGCGCGCGCGTG
>NZ_JBNFNU010000552.1:0-2165 GCF_057364445.1 Xanthobacter sp. BG11Y11_SDJG | reverse complement strand
GCAGATCGCCCATCAGCGCCCGCACCGCCGCCGCCGCCGCCGGCCCGGAGATCCGCACCACGGCGACCCCGCTCGGCGGGCGGCCGCTGGACAAAGCGAAGATGGTGTCCGCGAACGTCCCCATGGGCTCCCCATTTCCGTCCGCCCGCGCGATTGCAGCGGCCGGTCGCGCCCTTATATCTGACGGGCGGGCGCCATCGCAGCCCGCGCTTTTTGTCCGCCGCCTTTCCCTTCATCCATTGCCGCCGGGACCATTGCCATGAGCGCGAACCGCCTTGCCGCCGAGACCAGCCCCTATCTGCTCCAGCACAAGGACAATCCGGTCCACTGGTGGGCCTGGGGGCCGGAGCCGTTCGCCGAGGCGAAGCGCACCGGCAAGCCGGTCCTGCTCTCGGTGGGCTATGCCGCCTGCCACTGGTGCCATGTGATGGCGCACGAGAGCTTCGAGGACGCGCAGATCGCCGGCGTCATGAACGCGCTGTTCGTGAACATCAAGGTGGATCGCGAGGAGCGGCCGGAAGTGGACCAGATCTACATGGGCGCGCTCCATCAGTTGGGCGAGCAGGGTGGCTGGCCGCTCACCATGTTCCTCGACGCGGACGGCAACCCGTTCTGGGGCGGCACCTATTTCCCGCCCACCGCGCGCTATGGCCGGCCGGGCTTCGCCGAGGTGCTGCAGCAGATTTCCGAGGTCTATCGCGACAATCCGGACAAGATCCGCGCCAATACCGAGGCCATCGTCACCCGCCTGCACAAGGCGGCGCAGCCCAAGGACGGGGTCGCCATCGGCCTCGCCGATATGGACAAGGCCGCGACCCAGCTCATCGAGGTGTTCGACCGCGCGAACGGCGGCCTCAAGGGTGCGCCGAAATTCCCCAATTCGAGCCTCCTGGAGTTGATGTGGCGCGCCGGCGCGCGCACCGGCAACCCGCAGATGCGCGCGCTCGCCGCCTTCACGCTCAACCGCATGAGCGAGGGCGGCATCTACGACCATGTGGGCGGGGGCTTCGCGCGCTATTCGGTGGACGAGATCTGGTTCGTGCCCCACTTCGAGAAGATGCTCTACGACAACGCCCAGCTGTTGGAGCTGCTGGCGCTGGCCCATCGCGACACCGGCGACGCGCTGTTCCTCGACCGCGCCCGGCGCACCGTTGGCTGGCTGGAGCGCGAGATGCTGACCGACAGCGGCGCCTTCGCGGCGAGCCTCGACGCCGACAGCGAGGGCCACGAGGGCAAGTTCTACGTCTGGCAGTTCCACGAGATCGAAACGCTGCTCGGCGCCGAGGACGCCGCCTTCTTCTGCCGGCTCTACGACGTGACGCCGGCCGGCAATTGGGAGGCCGGCAACATCCTCAACCGCACCGATGCAGGCGACGTGAGCCTGGAGGACGAGGCGCGGCTCGCCCCCATGCTCGACACGCTGCTTGCGGCCCGCGCCGCCCGCGTGCGCCCGGGGCGCGACGACAAGGTGCTGGCGGACTGGAACGGCCTGATGATCGCGGCGCTCGCGCGCGCCGGCGCTTTCTTAAGCGAGCCCTCATGGGTGGCGCTGGCGCAGCGTGCCTTCGACGCGGTGGTGGCGCACCTCGCGCGCGGCGACCGGCTCGGCCATTCCTGGTGCGACGGCAAGGCGG
The DNA here is from genome assembly GCF_057364445.1 of Xanthobacter sp. BG11Y11_SDJG. NCBI lineage: Bacteria > Pseudomonadati > Pseudomonadota > Alphaproteobacteria > Hyphomicrobiales > Xanthobacteraceae > Xanthobacter > Xanthobacter sp. BG11Y11_SDJG. The sequence continues at coordinate 531 of NZ_JBNFNU010000552.1, read as the reverse complement.
TGCATCCCGGCCTCGCCTCGGACCTCGCCGCCATGGCGCGGGCGGGCATCGCTCTGCATGAGGCGACGGCGCGGCGGAGCCGCTGGCCGCGGGGCCGGCGCCTGGCTCGGCGGCGCTGGAGCGGCATCATCTCGACGCCGGCACGGGGGCCTATTTCCTCACCGCCGACGACGCCGAGGACCTGATCCTGCGCCCGCGCTCCAGCCATGACGAGGCGAGCCCCAACTACAATGCGGTGGCGGCCGACGCCCTGGTGCGGCTCGCGGCGCTGACCGGCGACGACACGCTGCGCGCCCGCGCGGACCGCATCATTGCCGGCCTTTCGGGCGAGGCGGCGCGCAACGTGCTCTCCCATGCGGCGCTGCTCAACGCCATCGACACGCGCCTGCGCTCGCCGAGATCGTGGTGACGGGGGTGGAGCGGCGACGCCTTCGCGGCGCGGCACTCAGGACAGAATTCCTCAACCGGGTTCTGGTGCGGCGCCGCCGCCACCGCCCGACTCCTGCCGCCCGGCAGCCTCGGCCGCCATCG
>NZ_JBNFNU010000551.1:0-2194 GCF_057364445.1 Xanthobacter sp. BG11Y11_SDJG | reverse complement strand
GCTCGACGCCGCGACGCTGCCGCGGCGCGGCAGGCGGCGCTCGAAAGGCACGCGGCCCCGAAAAACAGACGCCATCGCCAGCGCCTGGTATCGCCGCGAAGTGCTGCCCCGTCCACCTCGCCCGGCTGCTGGCCGCGCCGCGCGCTGAGGGAACCGAAATGGCCAAGCACCCGGTCCAGTTCCGGCTCAACGGCTCCGATCGCGCCACCTTCGTGGACGGCGCGGAGAACCTGCTCAACACCCTGCGCCGGGGCCTCGGCGATTTCGCGCCGAAATATGGCTGCGGCCAGGGCACGTGCGGGGTGTGCACCGTGCTGGTGGACGGCGAGCCGCATCTGTCCTGCCTCACCCTCGCCGTCGCCTGCGAGGGACGGCATGTGGAGACCGCCTCCGGCATGGCGGACGGGCCAAACTTCCACCCGCTCCAGGCGGCGTTCATGGACCATTTCGCCGCCCAGTGCGGCTTCTGCACGCCCGGCATGCTCACCGCCGCGCGCGCGCTGCTGGCGAAGAACCCCAACCCCACCCGCGACGAGGTGGTGGAGGCGATCAGCGGCAACATCTGCCGCTGCACCGGCTACGAGCCGATCATCGCCGCCATCCTCGCCGCCGCCGGTTCGCCCGGCGCGCGCCGCGCCTGAAGGAGGCCGCCATGCTGGAAATGCGCAAGGACCTCTTCGCGGACGAACGCGACGACAATCTCAACGAGGTGGGCAAGGGCTCCCAGCGCCAGGACATGCCGGGGCACGTGACCGCGCGCACGCGCTTCTTCGACGACCACGCCTTCGACGGCCTGCTCCACCTCAAGGTGGTGCGCAGCCCGCACGCCCATGCCCGCATCCGCGCCATCGACATCTCCGCCGCCTCCCGCGCGCCGGGGGTGAAGCGGGTGCTGCGCGGCGCCGACGTGCCGGTGAACAAGAACACGCTGCTTAGCCTCATCAATTTCGGCAAGGACGACGAGCCGACGCTGGCGGTTTCCAAGGTCTCCTACAAGGGCGAGCCGGTGGTCGCCATCATCGCCGACACCGAGGCCCAGGCTCACGCCGCCCGCAAGCTGGTGCGGGTGGAATACGAGCCGCTGAAGCCGGTGTTCGACGTGGAAGAGGCGCTGAAGCCCGGCGCCCCGGTGGTCAACGAGACCTATCCCGGAAACTACTTCGAGTATCACGAGCGCTTCGACCATCAGAAGCTGCGCTTCGGCGTCGTGGAGGCGGCGTTCGCGCGCGCCGACCAGGTGGTCGAGGCGCGCTACCAGATGTCGCCCATCGAGCACGCGCCCACCGAGACCAACGGCACCATCGCCGCGCCCGAGCACAATGACCGCTACGTGGTGCATTCCTGCGCCCAGGGCCTGTTCTTCTCGCTCGGCACCACGGCGAAGATCCTCAACCTCGAATCCAACCGCCTGCACTTCATCGGCGGCACGGTGGGTGGCGGCTTCGGCGGCAAGGTGGATTCGCTCACCGAGCCGCTCGCTGTGCTCGGCGCCATGCTCACGGCCGCCGTGCGCTACGTGCTCGACCGCGAGGAGGAGATGCTCACCGGCTCGCCGCGCGGCGCCGAGCGGATCTATGTGAAGGACGGCGTGATGCGGGACGGGCGCATCGTCGCCCGGCACATCCGCTCCTATTTCGATGCCGGCGCCTATACCCGGCTGTCGAGCTATGCGGCGATCAAGTGCACCGCTCACATCCCCGGCCCCTATTCCATCCCCAACGTCTCGTCCGACGTCTACGTGGCCTACACCAACCGCTGCCCCTCCACCGCCATGCGCGGCTTCGGCGTCACTGCGGTGGACTTCGCCATCGAGGTCCACATGGACCGGGTGGCGGAGGCGGTGAACATGGACCCGATGGAGCTGCGCATCCTCAACGCCTACCGCGACGGCGACATGAAGGCCCATCGCCGGGTGGCCAAGAACACGGCGCTGATCGAGTGCGTGCAGGTGGCGGCGGAGAAGGCCGGCTGGCCGCTGTCCGACACCGCACGGCGGCAGACCTCGGTGGCGAGCGGCGGCGCCGGCGAGCGCGGCCAGATCCCGGCCACCGTGATCGACCAGCGCGGCCAGATCGGCCGGCCGACACCCGCACCGGCGGGCCGACCCAGACGCTCCCCGCGGCACGACGCGCATCGCCCTCAGCAAGGAGCCGGTGATGGAGGGCGCGCGCGATGGCCGCGCCGCGCCCACGCA
>NZ_JBNFNU010000550.1:0-2199 GCF_057364445.1 Xanthobacter sp. BG11Y11_SDJG | reverse complement strand
CAGCGGATTGGGCTGAAGCTGGGCGGCGAAGTTCTTGGCGAATTCGTCCATCAGCACCTGGGCGGTGGACTGGATGAGCGCCGCGCCGCGGCCATATTGGGCGATGGAGCCGGCGAGCTGGACGTCGGTGTCCACGTCCACCCGGGTGCCGTCGCCATCGGGAGAAAGAACAAAGATTACAATCGCCCGCGCCGTTCCGCGCGCCCGGGTCTCGCTGCCCGAGGCCTCGGCGACGACGCGGTGGCTGGCTTCGTCGCGCTCCTTGTAGACCAGCGTCCCCTTGAAGGTCAGCGCCACCGGGCCGAGCTTGACCGAGACCGTGCCCAGATAGCTGCCGTCCGGCCGCTCCTCGATGAGCTGCGCCCCGGGCGCGCAGGGCGCCACGCGGGGAATGTCGTTGAGCGCGATCCAGGCCTCGGACACCGGCAGCGGCACCCGAAACCGATTGACGATCTTCATGTCTGCCGAGCCCTCCGGCTGCCTTTGGCGTGTCCTCCCGACTTCTATGGGGCTGGAGTCATAGCGTGTCAACATATGACCGCCAGTTTGTACGACAAACATACGTAATGGCGTAACGGGGGATTGTGTCGCGATCTGCGGTTGCGGCGCCGCAGCCGTCTCCCCGCCCCCACGACCGGGCGGATCCCGCGCCAAACCCAGCCTGTTCCCGCCTGATGGTTCCCGCGCGTCAGTCGCGGCCGATCCCGGCGCCATGCAGGCGGCAGGTGGCGATGGGTGTCACCGGGGCGGTAAGACGGATCGACAGGCCCCCGTCCGGCGCGTCGCCGAGCCGAACCGGCAGTTCGCCGCCGGGCATGACCACCGTCAATGCAGGCTCCACCAGCCCGGAACGATGAGCGGCGACGGCCGCCGCCGAGGCGCTGGAGCCGGAAGCCAAGGTCGGGCCTTCGCCGCGCTCGACGATGCGCAGATGGAGGCGGGTCCGGCTCTCGGCGAAGACCCATTGCAGATTGCAGCCGCGCGCGAACGGGCCGGGCGTTCCCCCCGGTGCCGGCGCGTCGGCGATCCGCGCGAGTTCGGGCGCCGCGGCGCGCAGGGCGGCGTAGGAGGGCAGGGCCTCCGGCGTGTCCACCAGCGTGACGCAATGGGGTGCCGATGGCGAGCGGCAGGCTGCGCGTCCAGTCGGTCCGCCCGAACAGGCGCCGGCCGGCCTCGTCGATCGCCGGAACGCTGAAGAGGTCGCCGCGCGGCACCACGCCGCCCGGCCGCGCGCCCGCCGCTTCGGGACCGAGGCGCAATGGCGCCGCCATCTCGGTGACGATGGGGCCCTCCGGCGTCTCCCCTTCCAGCCAGGCGCCGAGGCGCACCTCGCCGCCATCTCCGGCGATCACCGTGAGGCCGGCGCGGCGCTCGGCATGGCCGGCATCGAACAGATAGCGGGCGAAGATGCGCGAGCCGTTGCCGCTGAATTCCGCCCGGCTGCCATCGGAATTCAGGATGCGCAGGCCGAAGCGCCCGTCCGCGAGCGGCTCGGGCCCCACCAGCAGGCCGTCCGAGCCGATGCCGAGATGGGGGTCGCACACGCGCCGCACAAACGCGACCGGCGGCAGCCCGTCGCCGGCAAGTCCGTTGCGGACCGGGTCCAGCAGCAGGTAGCAATTGCCGAGCGTCTGGTATTTTTCGACGACGATGCCGTCCCCGCGCGCCATCATGGCGTCGCGGCGTGCAGGATCGCCGGGAGGTCGGCGCAATCGCGCGCGGCAGCGAGCAACGCCTCGCGGACCACCAGCTTCTCGCGCGGCTTGCCGCTCTGTGTTCCGCGCGCGCGCTCGCAGGCGTCGATGCGCCGCCAGCCGTCCCGGTCGACGAAGGCGATGCGCCGGCTGGCGAGCACAGCGTCGAGCCGGAAGCCGGGGTCCGAGCGCACCGGGCGGCCGGCAAGATCGGCGATCACGGCGCGCGCGGTCTCCTGCCCGCAGGGGCGGTTGGTGCCGATGACGCCGCTCGGCCCGCGCTTCATCCAGCCGGTGACATAGAGGCCCGGCAGCACCCGGCCGCTCAGCGTCACGCGGCCGTCGCGGTTGGGCACGCCGCCCGCCGCGGGTGTCGGACGGCACCCCGGCGAGCGGGGAGCAGCGGAAGCCGGTGCTGCGCACCACGAGGCCGCAGGGAAGATCGAAGGCTTCGCCGGTTGGCACGGCCGTGCGTCCGCCCGGCGGCCTCCAGCCCCATGCGGCC
>NZ_JBNFNU010000549.1:0-2214 GCF_057364445.1 Xanthobacter sp. BG11Y11_SDJG | reverse complement strand
GTCGCCGTCGCCGCGGCCCGGTGCCGCCGAAGGCGCGGACCTCTCCAAGCATCCCGGCGTCGTCGCCTCGCCCATGGTCGGCACCGCCTACCTCGCCGCCGAGCCCGGCGCGCCGCCGTTCGTGGACGTGGGCTCGGTGGTCAAGGAAGGCCAGACGATCCTCATCGTCGAGGCCATGAAGACCATGAACGCCATTCCGGCCCCGCGCTCCGGCACCGTGACGCGCGTCCTGGTGGGCAATGCGCAGCCGGTCGAGTACGGCGAGCCGCTGCTCATCATCGAATGACCGGGCCGGAAGGCGAGGAGAGCTGATGTTCAAGAAGATCCTCATCGCCAACCGGGGCGAGATCGCGCTGCGCATCCTGCGCGCCTGCAAGGAGCTGGGCATCGCGACGGTGGCGGTCCATTCCACGGCGGACGCGGATGCCATGCACGTGCGCCTCGCGGACGAGAGCGTGTGCATCGGCCCGCCCCCGGCGCGCGAGAGCTACCTCAACATCCCCTCGCTGCTGGCCGCCTGCGAGATCACCGGGGCGGACGCGGTGCATCCCGGCTACGGCTTCCTGGCGGAGAATGCCCGCTTCGCGGAGATCCTGGCCGACCACAACATCCACTTCATCGGCCCCAAGGCGGAGCACATCCGCATCATGGGCGACAAGATCGAGGCGAAGAAGACCGCCCAGGCCTTGGGCATTCCGGTGGTGCCCGGCTCGGACGGGGGCATCACCTCCGACGACGAGGCCCACCGCGTCGCCGAGGAGATCGGCTTTCCGGTGCTGGTGAAGGCGGCGGCCGGCGGCGGCGGGCGCGGGATGAAGGTGGCGATGACGCGGGAGGACCTCTCCCATGCGCTGTCCACCGCCCGCACCGAGGCGCTGGCCGCGTTTGGCGACGACGCGGTCTACCTGGAGAAGTATCTCGGCACGCCGCGCCACATCGAGGTGCAGGTGCTGGGCGACGGCAAGGGCCACGCCATCCATCTCGGCGAGCGCGACTGTTCGCTGCAGCGCCGCCACCAGAAGGTGTGGGAGGAGGCGCCGTCCCCCGTCATTACCCCCGAGCAGCGCGCGGAGATCGGCGAGACCTGCGCCAAGGCCATGCGCGACCTCAAATATCTCGGCGTCGGGACGATCGAGTTCCTGTACGAGGACGGCCGCTTCTACTTCATCGAGATGAACACCCGCATCCAGGTGGAGCATCCGGTGACGGAGATGGTCACCGGCATCGACCTGATCAACGAGCAGATCCGGGTGGCGGCGGGCGAGGCGCTGACGCTCCAGCAGTCGGACGTGGTGATGGAAGGCCACGCCATCGAGTGCCGCGTGAATGCCGAGCACCCGGCCACCTTCCGGCCCTCGCCGGGCCGGATCACGCACTATCACGTCCCCGGCGGCCTCGGCATCCGCGTGGATTCCAACGCCTATCAGGGCTACGTGATCCCGCCCACCTATGACAGCCTGGTGGGCAAGCTGATCGTCCACGGCAAGACCCGCGACGAGTGCCTGCGCCGCCTGCGCCGGGCGCTGGACGAATTCGTGGTGGACGGCATCGACACCACGCTGCCCTTGTTCCGCACGCTGGTGCGCACCCGCGACATCGCCGAGGGGCGCTACGACATCCATTGGCTGGAGCACTTCCTCACCGAGGGCGAAGGCAAGGGCAAGGTGGGCTGACGGACGGCCTGCGCCCTCTGTCCATGCGGGAGCGGGCGGGACGCCCGCTCCGGCGCGGTCCGGGTGACGCCCCGCCAGAAGCGGGCTGACGCCCGCTCCACGACGCGCGCCGCCGCCTAGCTCGCGGCAGACATGCGGCTGTCGACGAAGCTGCGGAATCCGCCGAAGTGCGTGATGTCGGGGGCATCCGCCACCTCGACCGCCTCCGCCAGGAAGCCGGCGATGCGCCGGCCATCGGCAAGCTCGACCTGTCCCAGGCCCAGCGGCGCCGGGATGGTGGCGAGCAGCCGGCCCACGCCCTCCATGGGCAGCGACCAGATCTCACCCTTCAGAGCGGCGCCGCCCGCCCCCACGCGCACCACGCCCGGGCGCGGCTGGGCGCCGGGCAGCAGCTTCATGCGATAGGCCGGCGCGGTTTCCGCCTCCGCCACGAACCGGCCGCCCATGGCCTTGAGGTCGCCATTCAGCGCCATGCCGGAAAGGTGGGCGCCGAAAACGCGACACCTCGAGCCGATCCGGCCCGGCCGGCGCGCCAAGGGCG
>NZ_JBNFNU010000548.1:0-2215 GCF_057364445.1 Xanthobacter sp. BG11Y11_SDJG | reverse complement strand
GCGGGCGAGCGCCGACGGACTGGTCGCTGATGCTCTACACCTCCGGCACCACCGCCAAGCCGAAGGGCGTGCCGCGGCGCCAGCGCGCCGAGCGCATGGGCGCGGTGGCGCACGTGGCGCAGAACCTCTACGGCCGGGGCGAGGTGACGCTCGGCGTCATGCCGCTCTACCACACCATGGGGGTGCGCTCGCTCATCGCCATGTCGCTGATCGGCGGCACCTTCGTGTGCCTGCCGCGGTTCGACGTGGCGCGGGCGCTGGAGCTGATCGAGGCCGAGCGCATCACCAACCTCTATCTGGTGCCGACCCTCTATCACGACCTGGTCCACCACCCGCGCTTCGCCGAAACCGACACCGCGAGCGTGCGCAAGCTCGGCTTCGCCGGCGCGCCCATGACCGACGGGCTCTTGAAGACGCTGACCGAGGCGTTCCATCCCGAACTGTTCGTGAACCATTACGGCTCCTCGGAGATCTACACCTTCACCATCAACCAGAAGGCGGCGGAGAAGCCCGGCTCCGCCGGCAAGGCCGGCCTCAACCAATTGATCCGGGTGGCGAAGCTCGGCGCCGCCTCGCCCACCGAGCGCGCCGCGCCGGGCGAGGAGGGTGAGATCATCGCCCTCGCCGCCTCCGACGAGGCCTTCGAGGGCTATTGGCGCCGCCCGGATTCCAACGCCAAGTCGCTGCGCGACGGCTGGTACTTCACCGGCGACACCGGCTATTTCGACGCCGACGGCGACCTCTACGTCACCGGGCGGGTGGACGACATGATCATCACCGGCGGCGAGAACGTCTCGCCGGTGGAGATCGAGAGCTGCCTGTCCATGCATCCCGGCGTCGCCGAGGTGGCGGTGGTGGGCCTGCCCGAGCCGCGCTGGGGCAAGATCGTGGTGGCCTTCATCCAGCGGCGCGGCGACGTCACGCCGGAGGAGCTGGACGCCCATTGCCGCGCCTCCGGGCTCGCCAACTTCAAGCGCCCGCGGCGCTACGAATTCGTCACCGCGATCCCGAAATCCCCCGTCGGCAAGCTGCTGCGCCGCCAGCTGGTGGCCGGCGAATACGAGCCCGAGCGCGGCGGCGAGAGCGCCGCCTGATCCCCTTCATCGAGAAACAGGACCCTGACGCATGAACGCCTACGTCTCCGCCCCGCCGCTGCCCGCCGATCTCGACGGCTACCGCATCGACATCGACGCCGCCCGCGAGCGCGCCGACATCGTGCTGGCGCGCCCGCCCATGAACACCATCTCCATGCGCCAGCGCGAGCAGCTGCGGCAGACCTTCGAGGCGCTGGACGAGGACGACCGGGTGCGCGTCATCGTGCTGCGCGCCGAGGGCGAGCACTTCTCCTCCGGCGGCTTCATCAAGGGCTTCCTGGAGGCTTCCCCCGAGCACGTCTCCAAGCTCGCCTGGAACATCGCCGCCCCGGCGCGCTGCTCCAAGCCGGTGATCGTGGCGAACCGCGGCTACACGTTCGGCGTCGGCTTCGAGATCTCGCTCGCGTGCGACTTCCGCATCGTCTCCGAGACCTGCCAGTATGCCCTGCCGGAGCAGAAGCTCGGCCAGATCCCCGGCTCGGGCGGTTCGGCGCGGCTGCAGAAGATCGTCGGCATCACCCGCACCAAGGACATCGTGATGCGCTCGAAGCGCATTCCCGGCCGCCAGGCGCTGGACTGGGGCATCGCCACCGAGTGCGTGCCGGACGCCGAGCTCGAGGCCGCCACCGACCGCCTGGTGGACGAATTGCGCGGCTTCTCGCCGATCGCCCAGCGCACGGCGAAGAAGCTCTTGAACGACACCGAGGATTCCACCCTCTCCATCGCCATCGAGCTGGAAGGGCATTGCTACAGCCGCCTGCGCCAGTCGGACGACTTCAAGGAGGGCGTGCTCGCCTTCCACGAGAAGCGCGCGCCGAACTTCAAGGGCAGCTGAGCCGCGAACGGAATGGGCGCCGGGCAGGTCGGCCCGGCGTCGGGGAGCGAAGACCACCAAACCGCCAACTGAAGGGGAAACGTCATGCAGATCCGAGGTTACAAGGTTGTTCTCGCGGCGGCGCTCGCCGCGACGGCGCTGTCGGGCGCGGCGTTGGCCGCCGATCCGATCAAGATCGGCGTGGTGACGCCGAGCACCGGCACGTTCGCGCCCATCGGCCAGCAGGTGCGCTGGGCGCTGGAGCTGGCGGCGAAGGAGATCAACGCCTCCGGCGGCATCATGGGCC
>NZ_JBNFNU010000547.1:0-2223 GCF_057364445.1 Xanthobacter sp. BG11Y11_SDJG | reverse complement strand
CCGGGCGGCGCCGAGCATGCGTCCGGCGCGCTCGGCCTCGGCGCGCAGCACCGGCCAGGCGGGCACGTCATTGTCCCATTCGACGAGGCTCGGCACCGGCCCGATGCGCCGGACCACCTCGCCGAACAGCGCCCAGACCGGGTCCGCCACCGGCGCACCATGGTCGTCGATGAGCAGCGGCGCATCCGCGCCGTCCGCCGCCTCGGCATGGCCGCCGAGATGGATTTCGCCCACGAGGTGGAGCGGGAAGGCATCGAGATAGGCCAGCGCATCGGTGCCGTGGTTCACCGCGGAGACGAACACGTTGTTCACGTCCAGCAGCAGGCCGCAGCCGGTGCGGCGGGCGACCTCGTCCAGGAACTGGGCCTCGGGGATCGTGCTCTCGGCGAAGGTCACGTAGGTGGCCGGGTTCTCCAGCAGAAGCCGCCGGCCGAGCGCCTCCTGCACCTGGTCCACGTGCTGCGCCACCACCGCAAGCCGCGCCTCGGTGTAGGGCAAGGGCAGAAGGTCGTTGAGATAGACCCCGTCATGGGTTGCCCAGGCGAGGTGCTCGGAGAAGCTCTCCGGCTGGTAGCGCTCGCACACCGCCTTCACGCGGGCGAGGTGCTCAAGGTCGAGCGGCGCGAGGCCGCCGATTCCGAGCCCGACGCCGTGGACCGAGAGCGCATAGTCCGCGCGCAGGGCCGCAAGCTGGGCGTGGGGCAGCCCGCCGGCGCCCATATAGTTCTCCGCATGCACCTCGAAGAAGGCGAGCGGCTGGCGCGCCGCGGCGATTTCGGCGAAATGCTGCGGCTTGAAGCCGACGCCGGCGCCGGCCGGCAGGGATGTGCGGGTCATCGGTCCCGTCCGAAGGGCGGGGGGGCGGGGGCGCCGCGACGCGCGCGGGCGTTCAGGACTTGATGGGCATGAGCGAGCCCATGCCGGACGGGGTCTTCATGGTGACGCAGGTGCCCTTGGGCACCAGCTTCCAGGCATTGCCCTGATAGTCGACCTTGGAGGTGCCGGCGCAGGTGGTGCCGGGACCGGCGGCGCAGTCGTTCTGGCCCTTCAGGGCGACGCCGTAGCACTTCTCCTTGCCGGCATTGGCATCCTGGGCGAAGGCCGGCGTGGCGGCGCCGAGCACGGCGGCGAGGGCACCGAGAACGGCGAGGTCGAGGGCGGTCTTCATGGGGTATCTCCGTTGCGGATCGGCCGCCTCTGGGGGCGACCATGACGGGAGTTCGCCGGTCGCCGACGCAGCGTTACGCCGCTCACGCGTTCGTGTGAGGCACCGGTCACGAGGCCGTGATCAGGTGCGAAATGCGCGCCCGGCGCGTAACGAAGGCGCCCCGCCGCGCGAACAGGTCAGACGTAGACTCAAGGCTCCATGAACGAGACCTGGACGATGCTGATGCGGTCCGCCCTCGATGGGGACGGTGCCGCCTATCGCGAACTGCTGAGCGCGCTTGCCCCCGCGCTCAGGGCGTTCGCGCGCCGGCTGCTGGTTGCCGCCGGACGGGATGCGGGCGATGCGGAGGACGTGGTGCAGGAGACGCTGCTGGCGCTCCACCTCAAGCGCCAGACCTGGGACCCGGCGACCCCGCTCGCCCCCTGGATCTGGGCCATTGCCCGGCACAAGGCGGTGGACGTGATGCGCCGCTCCGGCCGGCGCGCCGAGGTGCCGCTGGACGGACTTGAGGAATTCCTGGCCGACGCGGAGGCCGAGCCGGAGACGCTTGCCGGCCGCGATGCCGGCCGCATGGTCGCCGCGCTCAACGGCCGCGAGCGGCGGTGGTGGAGGCGGTCTACCTGTCGGGGGCGAGTGTGAAGGAGGCCGGCGCCCGGCTCGCCATGAGCGAGGGGGCGGTGCGGGTGGCGCTGCACCGGGCGCTGAAGCGCCTGTCTGCGGCCCACGGAGGATGAAGCCATGACCCGCAATCCCAAGGGGGATGCGCGCGCCGACACCGAGGCGCTGATCGCACTGATGGCCGCCGATGCCGCCCCGCGCGGCCCCTCGCTGCGCGCCGGCCTGCTGCTGGCGCTGTGTGCCGCACTGGTGGTGGCTGCAGGCGTCATGCAATGGGCGCTGGGCGTACGCGGCGATGCCGTCCCGTCCTTCTTTTCCTCGGCCCGATTCGTCTTCAAGTTCGCGGTGACGGCAGCGCTCGCCGTGGCGTCGGCGAACCTCGCGCTCGCCATGAGCCGGCCGGGCGCGCGCGTCGGCGGCGCGGCAGCGTGGCTGCG
>NZ_JBNFNU010000546.1:0-2229 GCF_057364445.1 Xanthobacter sp. BG11Y11_SDJG | reverse complement strand
CACCCCCGCCCCCGCCGAGTGAGCATCGCGCACGGCGCGCCCGGCGCGCGAGGAGGACGAGCATGGACGCCATCGAACCCAATGCGGGGGCGCTTCTCGCCTTCGCCGCCCTGTGGGCCGCCACCTGCCTCGGCTTCCTGGTGCTGTCGGGCATGTATCCCGAGCGCCCCGAGACCGCCCGGGGGCCGGGCGCGGGCCTGCTGGTCGCCCTCAACACGGCGCTGTGGCTGGCGCTGGCGGCGGCGACGCTGGCCTTCGGCTTCGCCAGCCTCAGGGTCACGTCGATCATCGTCGTGGCGGGCTTCGTGTTCCTGTTCGCGCCGGTGCCGTTCGAGCTGCTTCCCGAGCGCTGGCGCGACACGCGGGCGCGCTCGCCGCCCTGGTCGGCTTCCAGGGGGCGGCGCTCGCCGCCTGGCTCGCCTTCAGCGGCCAGGGCGCCGCCTTCGTCTCCACCTTCGCCGCCTGAGCGGGCGCCCCATGCGCCCCGCGCCCCGGCCGTGACGCGACAGAGGAAACCCCCGATGCCCACTCACGTGAAGATCATGCTCTCCCTCCTGGTGCTCGCCGTGGCTGCTGCGGGCTATGTCTTCCAGGACAGCCTCGGCCAGGTGGGACCCAAATATGCGGTGGCGTTCCTCGGCGTCTTCATGGTGATCGCCATGTGGGTCTTCCCCGAGGTCCAGCGCCGCAAGGGTGATAAGGTCTGAGCCCGCATCGGGCGGGCCGCAGGAGGTGTCATGATCGCCGTCATCTTCGAGGTCTGGCCCGCCGAGGGCCAGCGCCAGCGCTATCTCGACATCGCCGCCGCCTTGCGCGCCGATCTCGTCCAGATGGACGGCTTCATCTCCGTCGAGCGGTTCGAGAGCCTGACCGAGCCGGGCAAGCTGCTCTCGCTGTCGATCTGGCGCGACGAGGCGGCGGTGCGCAGCTGGCGCGCCCTCATGTCCCACAGGAAGGCGCAGGCGGCGGGGCGCGGCGGCGTGTTCAGGGACTACCGGCTCAGGGTCGCCAGCGTGGTGCGCGACTACGGCCTCACGGAGCGCGAGGAGGCGCCCGCCGACAGCCGCGCCGCCCACGCGCCGGAGATCTGAAGCGCGGCGCCCCTTGCGTTCGGACCGGCGCGCGTCTACCTCGAACCCATGAAATTCCTCGATCAGGCCAAGGTCTATGTGCGCTCCGGTGACGGCGGGGCGGGGTGCGTCTCGTTCCGGCGCGAGAAGTTCATCGAATTCGGCGGTCCCGATGGCGGCGACGGCGGGCGCGGCGGCGACGTGTGGATCGAGTGCGTCGACGGCCTCAACACGCTGATCGACTACCGCTACCAGCAGCACTTCAAGGCCAAGAAGGGCGACCACGGCAAGGGCGCCAACCGCACCGGCGCCAAGGGCGCCGACGTGGTGCTGAAGGTGCCGGCCGGTACCGAGATCCTGGACGAGGACGAGGAGACCGTGCTCGCCGACCTCACGGAAGTGGGCCAGCGCATCAAGCTGCTGGAGGGCGGAAACGGCGGCTTCGGCAACGCCCAGTTCAAGACCTCCACCAACCAGGCGCCGCGCCGCGCCAATCCGGGCCTCGAAGGCCAGGAGAAGTGGATCTGGCTGCGCCTGAAGCTGATCGCCGACGCCGGCCTCGTCGGCCTGCCCAATGCCGGCAAGTCAACGTTTCTGGCCGCCACCACCGCGGCCAAGCCCAAGATCGCCGACTATCCCTTCACCACGCTCCATCCCGGCCTCGGCGTGGTGCGGGCGGACGGGCGCGAATTCGTGCTGGCCGACATTCCCGGCCTGATCGAGGGCGCGCACGAGGGGGTGGGCATCGGCGACCGCTTCCTCGGCCATGTGGAGCGCTGCCGCGTGCTGCTGCATCTGGTCGACGGCACCAGCGAGCATGCCGGCAAGGCCTACAAGGTGGTGCGCGCCGAGCTGGAAGCCTATGGCGGCGGCCTCGCCGACAAGCCGGAGATCGTCGCCCTCTCCAAGGTGGATGCGCTCTCGCCCGAGCTGCTGAAGCAGCAGAAGGAGCGCCTCAAGCGCGCCGCCAAGAAGACGCCGCTGCTGGTCTCCGCCCAGTCCGGGCAGGGCGTGCAGGAGGCGCTGCGCGCGCTGCTCTCGGTGATCGAGGAGGCGCGCGGCGCCGAGGCCGAGGCGGAGAAGGCCAGCGTGTCCTGGCGGCCCTGACCGCCCGCGGCACCTGACGTCTTGTGCCGCGTCGCCCGCCCGCCTCAGCGGG
>NZ_JBNFNU010000545.1:0-2232 GCF_057364445.1 Xanthobacter sp. BG11Y11_SDJG | reverse complement strand
GCCGCGCCCTCAGCCAAGGCGGCAACATCGCGCCGCTGGGCCTCCGCCACCTGATCGGCCGGCGGCGCCCACACCAGATCACCGCCGCCACCGTCGCCCGCATCGAGGCAGGCGCCAAGGTCGGCGACGCCTTGCGGCGGCAGGATCATCATCAGGCGTGCGCCGGGCGGCGGCAGAGGGGCGCTCATGGGTACGATCGGTCGGCCAAGAAACGGGCAAAGCGGGGCGCGACGCAGCCTCGCCCCAAGGGAGCGCGACCTTAGCCCCTGCCCCCCGCAAAGGAAACCGCGTCGGCGCGCCCCTGCGGCGCGGCTGTTGCAGCGCGACACGGCAGCCAAATCGATTTAGAATTGATCTCCCGCCGACCGTCGGCGGACGGAAAGCGGTGCGGAGGCGAAGCGCGGCCGGTGCGGCGGTCCGGTCCCAGCGGCCATCACGCCGTTCGCGGAACGTCCGGCGGCGAGCGGCATTGCCCCCTTGCAGGCGCCCTGTTGCAGGCGCCGCCGATTGACGGCACATGGCGGCGGTTCGCGGGGGACGGCGGAGCACCGCCGGTCGGGCGCAAGGACAGGGCACGGGACAGGAGACGGGAATGGTCGCGCGGGTGATTGCGGTGGAGCCCTTCGACATCGTCGTGTTCGGGGCGACCGGGGACCTCGCCCGGCGCAAGCTCCTGCCCGCCCTCTACGAGCGCGACCGCGCCGGCCAGCTCCCCGACGCCTGCCGCATCTTCGGCGTCTCGCGCCGCCCCATGGAACGCGCCGCCTTCGAGGCGTTCGCCCGCGAGGCGGTGGAGGACCGCGACGGCATCGAGGAGAGCGCCCCCGGCGATCTCGCCCGCTTCCTGAAGCGGCTCGATTATGTGGCGGTGGACGCGGTGTCGGACGCCGGCTGGGACGATCTCGCCGCGCGCCTTAAGGAGGACGAAGACCGGGTGCGGGTGTTCTATCTCGCGGTCGGCCCGGACCTGTTCGACGACATCTGTGCCCGCATCGGCGCCCACGGGCTCGTCACCCCGCTCACCCGCGTGGTGGTGGAGAAGCCGGTGGGCAAGGACCTCGCCTCGGCGCGCAAGGTGAACGCCGCCGTCGGCCGGGTCTTCCCCGAGGAAGCGGTGTTCCGCATCGACCACTATCTCGGCAAGGAGACGGTGCAGAACCTGATGGCGCTGCGCTTCGCCAATGCCTTGTTCGAGCCGATCTGGAACAACGCCCACGTGGACCATGTGCAGATCACGGTGGCCGAGAGCCTCGGCACCGCCGGCCGCGCCGGCTATTACGACACCGCCGGCGCGCTGCGCGACATGGTGCAGAACCACATCCTCCAATTGCTGTGCCTGGTCGCCATGGAGCCGCCGGTGTCGCTCGACGCCGATGCGGTGCGCGACGAGAAGCTGAAGGTGCTCAAAGCCCTCGTTCCCATCGACGAAAAGACCGCCGGCCAGCTCACCGTGCGCGGCCAGTACCGCGCCGGCGCCTCGGCGGGCGGGGCGGTGCCCGGCTATCTGGAGGAACTGGGCGCCGGGACCTCCGGCACCGAGACCTTCGTGGCGCTGAAGGCGGAGATCGCCAACTGGCGCTGGTCGGGGGTGCCGTTCTATCTGCGCACCGGCAAGCGGCTGGCGAGCCGCGTCTCGGAGATCGTCATCCAGTTCCGCCCCATCCCGCACTCGGTGTTCGACGGGCAGGCCGGGCCGATCATGGCCAACCGCCTGGTCATCCGCCTGCAGCCGGACGAGGGCGTGAAGCTCTGGATCATGATCAAGGACCCCGGCCCCGGCGGCATGCGGCTCCAGCATGTGCCGCTCGACATGAGCTTCGCCAGCGTGTTCGGCGTGCGCAACCCCGATGCCTATGAGCGCCTCCTGATGGACGTGGTGCGCGGCAACCAGACGCTGTTCATGCGCCGCGACGAGGTGGAGGCGGCCTGGCGCTGGGTCGACCCGATCCTGGAGGCGTGGCGCAATTCCCGCGAGGCGCCGAAGCCCTACACCGCCGGCACCTGGGGGCCGTCCGCCGCCATCGCGCTGATCGAGCGCGACGGGCGCACCTGGGCCGACGACGCCTGATCCCGGCCATGGAAGAGCCCGCTTTGCCCTACGCGCTCGCGGCCTATGACGACCGCGCCGCGCTTGCCCGCGCTCTCGCCGCCCATGTGGCGCAGGCGCTGCTTGCCCGCACGGCGCGGGACGCGCGGCGAGCCTCGCCGTCTCCGGCGGGCGCACGCCCGGCC
>NZ_JBNFNU010000544.1:0-2237 GCF_057364445.1 Xanthobacter sp. BG11Y11_SDJG | reverse complement strand
CCTGAAGGACGGGCGCCGCCGACGCGCGAGGTGGATCCCCCCGGGGCAAGCCGGGGGATGACGGCGGGAGGGGTTCGAAGAGCGCGACGACCGCGCGCCGCTCCCGGTGGCGCTTCCGCTGCCCCGTAGCCGCCCTTCAGCTCCGTCATGCTCCGGCTCGTCCGGGGCATCCACCGGGCCACTTGGCCTGCGCCTGAAGAACGGGCGCCGCCGACGCCGCGAGGTGGATCCCCCGGACAAGCCGGGGGATGACGGCGGGAGGCGGGGGACCGGTGGGGCGTCGCCGCCTCTTCCTTACGCCACCTCCGGCGTCGTCTCCTCCACCGCCAGCTCGAAGGTGATGCACACCCCGTTGGCGCCATGGACGAGGCGGCCCTCGGCGAGCACGCCGCTCATTCCCACCATGGCAATATCGAGCCGCGCCTTCAGCGTGCCGGCAGCATCCGGCGCGATCACGCCATCGCGCACGAACACCTCGGTGGCGTAGTCTTCCACAGGCTCTCGGTCGGAAAAGCGCGCGCCGACGAGGCTGCCGACGCTGCCGCGCACCCGCCCGGCGGCGAAGCCGTGGCGGCGGCAGATGTCCTCCAGCGCCCCCGAAATCTCCGTGTTCGGCCGCACCCGCGCGAAGGCGATGCGCGGGCCGCCCGAAGCCGCACGCACCTGGTGCGGTGTGAACAGCGTGAAGTTGGTCTCGGGATCGAAGTCGGCGGAGGTCGCGACGTCGGCGGTGCCGAAGGCGCGGGCGGCGATGGGCGCTGCCACCACCGCCTCGTGCGGCATCACATGGCCGCCGTGGCGGGTGCCGTCGGGCTCGATCCAGAAGGCATGGCAATGGATGAAGGGGGCGCCCTCGCGCCGGCCGAAGGTGACGTTCCCGGCCTCCAGACGGGTGGTGCCGGCGGGCGAGACCGGCGCGCTGTACCACGCGGCGTGCACCTCATCCTGCGCACCGGCGGGCATCACATAGGTGAAGGGGCCGAAGGCGCCGCCGGACAGCTCCACCTGCGCCGCCGTGAGGCCGGCCTCGAGCAGCGGCCCGGCGATGGCGGCGTTGAGCGTGAGGCCCGGCTGGAGCGTGAAGTCGAGGCACTGGAGCGCCCCCACTGCGCTCGCGATGCGCTCCGGCGCCGCGGGCCCCGGCTGCATCAGGCGGCGGATGGCGTCCGGTTCGGCGGTCATAAGCGGGTCCTCGGCTCGTCCTGATCGGTGCGCCCGCCATACCATGGCGCCGGAGCGCGCGGAACGCGTCAGCCCTCCGGCGGATAGGCGTGCAGCCCGCCGCAATGGTCGCGCACCGCGAGGCGGTCGCCGTCCGCCTCGAGATAGCCGGGCGTGAGGGGCACCTTTCCGGCGCCGCCGGGGATGTCGAGCACATAAGTGGGCAGCGCGAGGCCCGACAGGCGGCCGCGCAGCGCGCGCATGAGCGCCTGGCCCTCTTCCACCGGCAGGCGGAAATGCGCGGTGCCGGGCGCGAGGTCCGGATGGTGCAGGTAATAGGGCTTCACCCGGCATTCCACGAGCGCGCGGAACAGGTCGGCGAGGGTCGCCGCATCGTCGTTGACGCCGCGCAGCAGCACGGTCTGCGACAGAAGCGGGATGCCGGCATCGGCGAGGCGCGCCAATGCGGCACGCGCCGGGCCTGCCAGCTCGCGGGCATGGTTGGCATGGACGGCCACATAAGAGGTGGCGCCCTCCGCCTTCAGCGCGGCGACGAGAGCCGGCGTCACCCGCTCCGGCGCGGCGATGGGCACGCGGGTGTGGAAGCGCAGCACCTTCACATGGTCGATGGCGGCGATGCGGCCGGCAAGCTCCGCCATGCGCCGCGGCGCGAGCATGAAGGGGTCGCCGCCGGTGAGGATCACCTCCCAGATGGCGGGGTGGCCGGCGATGTAGCCGAGCGCCGCCGCGAGCCGCTCCGGCGTCAGCGCCTCGTCCGCGCCCGGCCCCACCATCTCGCGGCGGAAGCAGAAGCGGCAATAGACGGCGCAGACGCTCACCGCCTTCAGCAGCACCCGGTCCGGGTAGCGGTGGACGATGCCGGGCACCGGCGAATGGACATCATCGCCGATGGGGTCGGCGCGCTCCTCGCGGCGCAGCTCCAGCTCCGCCGTGTTGGGCACGAACTGGCGCGCGATGGCGTCGCCCGCGCCCTCCGCCAGAAGGTCCTGGAGCGCGGGCGGGATCGCCACCGCATAGCGCTCCGCCACCTGCGCCAGCGCCGCCTCGGCCGCCGG
>NZ_JBNFNU010000543.1:0-2238 GCF_057364445.1 Xanthobacter sp. BG11Y11_SDJG | reverse complement strand
TCGCGGGCGTCCGCATCGGTGAGGGGGCCGCCGTCCCAGGGCCGGCGCGCCGAGCCCTTGCGCCCGGAATGGCCGAGCTGGATCGCCGCCAGCGCGCCGGCGCCCCGCAGGAAGGAGGTGACGCGCTTCAGCCCCGGCACATGGTCGTCGGACCAGATGCCGAGGTCGCCGGGAGCGATCCGGCCCTCGGGGGTGATGGCGGTGGCCTCGGTCATGACGATGCCGAACCCGCCGAGGGCGAACTTGCCGAGATGGACCAGCAGCCCGTCATCGGCGAAGCCGTCCTTGGCCACATGCTGGTTCATGGCCGACAGCATGGTGCGGTTGCGCGCCGTCGCGCCGCGCAGGGCGAGCGGCGTGAACAGGGCCGGCAGGGTCTCGCGCATGGCGCCGCCTCCGCTTTGCCGGTTCAGGCCGGCTGCGCCAGGCGCGCCTCGCGCCACGCCAGCGCCTTGCCGAGGCCCTGCTCGCGCACCACCTTCATGAAGCCGCGCTTGAGGTCGGTGCCCTCGGCCTCGATCAGGAGGTCGATCTCCAGCGCCTGGCGCAGGGCCGCCTGCATGCCCATCAGCTCGTAGGTGCGGTTGATCGCCATCTTGGTGCGCTTCATCACCATGGGGTCCATGCGCGCCAGCTTGCCCGCCAGCGCCAGCGCCTCGTCCATGAGCCGGTCGGGCGCCACCACCTGGTTGATGAGGCCCCATTCGAGCGCCTGCCGGGCGGGGATCGCGTCCTCGCCGGTATAGATCACGCCGCGCGCCACCTTGGGCGTCACGTACCAGGGCAGGATCATGGCGACGATGCCGGCGCCGAACTTCAATTCCGGCTCGCCGAAGGTCGCGCCCTCGACGGCGATGGCGAGGTCGCACGCCATCATCAGCTCGAAGCCGCCCGCCAGCGCCGGCCCGTTCACCGCCGCGACCGAGGGCTTGGCGAGGTTCCAGAACGACATGATGCCCTTGAAGTCGGCCTCGAGCAGCGGCGTCCATTCGGCGACGCCGGAGGGCTGGGCCTCGGCCTGGTCCTTGAGGTCGAAGCCGGCGGAGAAGGCGGCACCGGCCCCCGTCACCACCACGCAGCGCACCGCGTCGTCGGCGCTGATCTCCGCGCAGACCTCTTCAAGCTCGCGCAGCATGTGCTGGTTCATGGCGTTGGCGCGCGTCGGACGGTTGAACGTCACGCGGCCGATGCCGGCCTCGGGCTTGTCGTAGATCAGCGTTTCCCAGCTCATGGGATTGTCCTTTCGTTTGGATCGGTTAGCGGCGTCCGCCGGCGATGCGCGCGGCCTCAGGCTGGTGGCGCAGGCGCCACATGGCGACGACGCCGAGCGCGGGGCCGATGGCGAGCACCGCGAAGGCGTGGTCCCAGCCGAGCGTCGCGATGACGAGCGGCATCGCCTGGATGGTCAGGAAGGTGAGCAGGAAGCCCATGGAGGTCTGGATGGTCAGCATGGTTCCCACCAGATGCGGCTGGGCGAGTTCGGCGATGCAGGCCGAGAACTGCGCGGAATCCGCCACCACCGTGAGGCCCCAGACGAGCGCGACCAGGATCAGCAGGCCGGCGCCGAACGGCGGCAGCAGGCCGATGACCGCCGCGCAGGTGCCACTCGCCGCCATGGCGCCCATGGTCACGGTGGTGCGGCCGACGCGGTCGGCCAGCAGCCCGGCGGCGACGCTGCCCACCGCACCGGAGGCGATCACCAGGAACGTGATGATGCCGGCGTTGCCGCTGAACCCGGTCTGCGGCAGCGCCCAGGCGAGGAAGGCGCCGATCCACGCCCACATGGCGTAGAGTTCCCACATGTGGCCGAGATAGCCGGCATTGGCGAGCAGCACCGGTCTCTGCCGGAGCGCGCCGAAGGCCTCGGCGAAGCGGAAGCGGCTCGCCTGCATGTGCTTGGGGCCGAGCGAGATGGCGAGGATGCCGGCCGCCGCCACCCCGGCGCAGGCGGTGGAGACGGCGATGGTGACGCGCCAGTCGATGCCGGCGACCGCGTTGAACAGGTAGGGCAGGGAGGAGCCGAGCGTGAGCGCGCCCACCAGGGTGCCGATCATCAGCCCCACGGCGCGCTCGGCCCATGCGGCGGCCATCTTCATGCCCACCGGATAGACGCCGGCCAGCGCCGCCCCCGTGACGAAGCGGAGCGCCACGGTGAGGGCGCTGTCGAAGCCCCGTGGCCAGCAGGCACAGATTGGCGGCGCGCCGACGAGGGTCGCGCCGCGACGGCGGCGCGGTCGA
>NZ_JBNFNU010000542.1:0-2243 GCF_057364445.1 Xanthobacter sp. BG11Y11_SDJG | reverse complement strand
GCCTCGAAGGCCGCGTCCGCCGCCACGCCGACGCCGATGCGCGGCAGGCGCTGCGCCAGCGCCGAGGCGGTCACCGCCGCCTGCGCCACCGGCTCGAAGGCGAGCGCCTTGGCCTCGGCATTCTCCAGCACGAAGTCCAGTTCGTCCGGGGTGCGCGCCAGTTGACGGGGGTCATGACGATGCCGGCGAACTGGCAGGCCCAGTGCAGCGTCGCCGCCTCCCAGCGGTTCTGCAGCACGGTGACGAGGTGGTCGCCGTGCTTGAGGCCGAGCGCGCCCAGCCCGTCGGCGACGGCGGCGATCCTGTCGAGCCATTGCGCGTAGGTGAGGCGGACCTCTCCGTCCACCACCGCCAGCGCGCCGGGGTCGCGCTCGACGCTCGCCAGGAAGCTCGTGCCGAGGTCAAACATTGCTTCTGTCCCCTCTCAGGGTGGCCGCGGCGTCGAGCACCGCGGCGACGATGGCGGAATAGCCGGTGCACCGGCACAGATGCCCGCCCACCACCTCGCGCACGGCGTGCGCGTCCGGGTCGGGCGTGGCCTTCAGGAAGGCGTCCACCGACATCAGGATGCCGGCGGTGCAGAAGCCGCAATGCAGCGCGTGGTGGCGACGGAACGCCTCCTGGAGCACGGACAGCCGGTCGGGCGCCGGCGCGAGACCTTCGACGGTGCGCACGTCGCGGCCCTCGAGCTGCACCGCGAGCGTGAGGCAGGCGCGGGCCGGAACGCCGTCGAGCAGGATGGTGCAGGCGCCGCACTGGCTGGTGTCGCAGCCCACATGGGTGCCGGTGAGCCCCAGGCCGTGGCGCAGCGCGTCGGTGGCGAGCAGGCGCGGCTCGGCGGCGACGCTGGCCGGCCGGCCATTGAGGGTGAAGCGCACGTCGTGCTGCGCAGCCGCGCTCAGGCGAGGCATCGTTCGGCCTCCTCGATCACGGCGCGTCCCATGGCGCGCACCAAATCGCGCCTGAGGCGCGCGCTGGCGTGCAGATCGTCGCGGGCGTCGAGCGCCCAGGCAAACGCGTTGAGCGCATCGTCGAGCGCGCTGCCCGAAAGGCGCGGGAAGGTCCGCCGCTCGGGCCTGTCGGCGACGCCGCACACGGCGAGGTCGATGGCCTCCGACGACACGCGCGCGGCGCAGCCGACGATGGCGAAGTCGCCATGGCGGCGGGAATATTCCCTGAAGGCATAGGCGCTGCCCGGCTGCGCCACAGGAAAGGCCACCGCCTCGATCATCTCGTCGTCGGCCTTGGCGGTGGTCATCATGCCGGTGAAGAAGTCGGACGCCTTCACGCGCCGCGCCTTGCGGCGGGTCTTGAGCCGCACCTCGCCGCCGAGCGCCACCAGGCACAGCGGGATTTCCGCGCTCGGGTCGGCATGGGCGGCGGAGCCGCACACGGTGCCGCGGCTGCGCGTCTGGTAGTGGCCGAGGAAGGGCAGCGCCGCCGACAGCAGCGGCTGCGCGGCGATCTCGGCCGAGGCGAGCAGCTCCGCCTGCCGCACGCCCGCCGGCACGACGATGGCGTCGCCCTCGCGGCGGATGGCGCGCAGCGCCGGAAGGCCCATGATGTCCACCAGCACCGCGGGCTTGGCGAGGCGCATGTTGAGCATGGGCAGAAGCGACTGGCCGCCGGCGATCACCCGCGCGTCGCCGCCGTGGGACGCGAGCGTCTCCAGCGCCTCCTCCAGGGTCTCGGCGCGCACGAAGTCGAAGGCGGCGGGCTTCATTTGCGCCCCCCGCTCAGCATTCCCAGCAACCGGGCGAGAAGGCCGGCCCGCTCGGGGGCGGCGCGCCGCGCCAGCGCGGCGAAGAACTGGCCGATGATGGCCTTGGCCGCGCCGTCGAGCAGGCGCCCGCCGATGGCCGCCACCTTGCCGCCCACCGCCGCCTCGTAGACATAGGCGACCCGCGTGCCGCCTTCCGCCTCCGTGAGCGTGACGCGGCCGGCGCCGCCGCCGGTGCCGAGCGCGCCGGAGACGTTGCCGGACAGGGTCGCGGCGTTGGGTTCGTCCAGGTCCGAGAGCTTCACGTCGGCCTTGTAGCGGCCCTTCACCGGGCCGATGCCCAGCGTGACGTCGGCCGTGAAATGGGTCGGCGAGAGCTTCTTCACCCCATGGCAGCCGGGGATGATGGAGGCCAGCGCGTCGGCGTCGAGCAGGGTCGCCCACACCTGCGCCCGAGGTGCCGGCACGAAGGCCGAGCCCTCGCCGCGCAGGGTGCGGTCGCCGGGGCGCGCCGCAGGCTGCG
>NZ_JBNFNU010000541.1:0-2247 GCF_057364445.1 Xanthobacter sp. BG11Y11_SDJG | reverse complement strand
CGCGCTCGGCCATCCGGCGCGGCTCGCGGCGCTGCGGATGCTGGCGCGGCGCGACTGCTGCCCCTGCGGCGACATCGTGCGCGAACTGCCGCTGGCGCAATCCACC
Organism: Xanthobacter sp. BG11Y11_SDJG; assembly: GCF_057364445.1. Taxonomy (NCBI): domain Bacteria; kingdom Pseudomonadati; phylum Pseudomonadota; class Alphaproteobacteria; order Hyphomicrobiales; family Xanthobacteraceae; genus Xanthobacter; species Xanthobacter sp. BG11Y11_SDJG. Next base: position 2,141 of record NZ_JBNFNU010000541.1, on the reverse strand, counting down.
GTCTCCGAGCACCTCAAGGTGATGGTCGCCGCGGGCCTCGTCTCGGCCCGGCCGGACGGCCAGCGCACCCGCTACCAGATCGACGCCGCGGCGGTGCGCCGCCTCAAGGGCGAACTCGACGCCTTCTTCGACCGGCTGCTCCCTGCGCCCGCACCGGGCGCGGAGCACGACTAGGAACATCATGTCCCCGACCCCGAATTCCGTCCGCGATCCGTCCCTTCCGCCGCCGCCCGGCGCGCGCCTCGCCGCCACCGTGCGCGCGCTGTGGCCCTATCTGTGGCCCGCCGACCGGCCCGACCTGAAGCGCCGGGTGATCTTCACCTTCCTGCTGCTGTTCGCCGCCAAGGGCGCCACCATGGTGGTGCCATTCGTGTTCAAGTGGGCCACCGACGCGCTCGCCGCGGAGGCGGACGGCCAGGGCGACGGAGCGGCCATCGCCTTCCTCCTCGCGCGCCGATCCTGCTCACTTTGGCCTACGGCTTCGCCCGCATCACCATGGCCGGGATCACCCAATTGCGCGACGGACTGTTCGCGCGGGTGGCGCTGCATGCGGTGCGCAAGCTCGCCATGGTCACGTTCCGCCACATGCACCAGCTCTCGCTGCGCTTCCACCTGGAGCGGCGCACCGGCGGGCTCACCCGCATCCTGGAGCGGGCGCGCGACGGCATCGAGACCATCGTGCGCATGCTGATGCTCCAGCTCGCGCCGACCATCGTCGAGCTGGTGATGGTGCTGGGCGTGCTCTATTTCGCCTTCGACTGGCGCTATGCGGCGGTGGTGGCGGTGACGGTCGCGCTCTACACCGCCTTCACCTACAAGGCGAGCGAGTGGCGCATCGCCATCCGCCGGGAGATGAACGAGAGCGACACCGACGCCGCCTCCAAGGCGGTGGACAGCCTGCTCAACTACGAGACGGTGAAGTATTTCGGCGCCGAAAATGGGAGGCCGCCCGCTACGACCGCTCGGTGGCGCGCTACGAGAAGGCCACCGTCAACACCTATACTTCGCTCGCCTGGCTCAATGCCGGGCAGGCGCTGATCTTCTCCCTCGGCCTCACGGCGCTGATGGCGCTGTGCGTGATGGACATCCGCGCCGGGCGGCAGAGCGTCGGCTCGTTCGTCATGGTCAACGCCATGATGATCCAGTTCTACGTTCCCCTGAACTTCCTCGGCATGATCTATCGCGAGATCAAGCAGGCCATGGTGGACATCGAGGCCATGTTCGCCGTGCTGGCGCGCGATCCCGAGATCACCGATGCGCCGGGCGCGCCGGACCTTGTGGTGTCCGGCGGCACGGTGCGGTTCGAGGACGTGCGCTTCGCCTACGATCCCGAGCGCGAGATCCTGAAGGGCGTGACCTTCGAGGTGCCGGCGGGGCGGACGGTCGCCATCGTCGGACCGTCCGGGGCGGGCAAGTCGACACTCTCGCGCCTGCTGTTCCGCTTCTACGACATCTCCTCGGGCCGCATCACCATCGACGGTCAGGACATCCGCAAGGTGACGCAGGACAGCCTGCGCGCCGCCATCGGCATGGTGCCGCAGGACACCGTGCTGTTCAACGACACCATCGCCTACAACATCCGCTACGGAAGGCCAGGCGCCTCCGACGCCGAGGTGGAGGAGGCGGCGCGCCTCGCCCAGATCGACGGCTTCATCCGCGCGACCCCGCACGGCTTCAAGACCGAGGTGGGCGAGCGCGGCCTCAAGCTCTCCGGCGGCGAGAAACAGCGCGTGGCCATAGCCCGCACCATTCTGAAGGCGCCGCCCATATTGGTGCTGGACGAGGCGACCAGCGCCCTCGACAGCCACACCGAGCGGGAGATCCAGACCGCGCTCGACCGGGTCTCGGAAGGCCGCACCACGCTCGTCATCGCCCATCGCCTGTCGACGGTGGTCGGGGCGGACGAAATCCTGGTGCTGGCCGAGGGACGCGTCGCCGAGCGCGGCAGCCACGCGGCGCTGCTGGCGAAGGGCGGCCTCTACGCCGCCTTGTGGAATCGCCAGCGCGAGGCCGAGAGCGCGCAGGAGAAGGTGCGCGCCGCGGAAGAGGTGCTCGCCGGCCGCGAGCACACTTTGCCGCGCGACATGGACCCGGACCTGCGCGAGGACGCGCCCAGCGCGGCGTGAGGGCGCGGACGACGG
>NZ_JBNFNU010000540.1:0-2247 GCF_057364445.1 Xanthobacter sp. BG11Y11_SDJG | reverse complement strand
CCCCGGCCCCGCCGCCGGCCGCCGCTGCCCGCCGCCGGGCACGGTGCGTTCGCCCGCCACCAACGTGCCGGTGAAGGTGCTGTTCTACAACGGCACGCAAATGCCGCTCGACATCATGTGGATCGACTTCAACGGCCAGTGGAAGGCCTATCACCGCCTGATGCCCAACACCAACGTGACGCAGAGCACCTATGCCGGTCATGCCTGGATCGCCGTCGACGCCAGGGGCAATTGCCACGGCGGGGTGATGATGGGCGACCCGCGCGCCCGCGGCGAAGGGGCCAACGAATTCCAGATCTGGGAGTGAGGGCGCGCCGCCGGCGCAGGCCCAAAAGGAGAGACCCGATGCGACGCACCTTCCTGACCGGCCTCGCGCTCGCCGCCGGCCTCCTCGCCCCCCTGCTCGCGCCCGCCGCGGCGCAGGCGCAGACCAAGCCGTTCGGCGCGGGCTTCGACGGCTGGGAGTTCACGGTCACCCGCGAGGCGAACGGTGTCATGAACTGCCGGGCGGTGCGCAGGGCCGGCGGGCGCGAGGACATCCTCGCCATGCGCTCCGATCACCATACCTACATCAGCATGAAGGGGGAGGGCCGCAAGGGCAAGTGGCCGCGGTCCGTGGTTGCGGTTCCGGGCAAGCCGAAGGGCGTGGCGGACTGGTCGGTGACCGCCGAGGCCAACGGCTCGCGCCTGTGGTTCCTGCTGGACTACGGCGCGGTGTCCGACATCGCCAATGCCGGCTTCTTCACCTGGTCGCTGATGGACAGCGAGGACGACGGCAAGGTGAACCTCGGCAAGCGCTCCGCCGATGCCTGGGAGCGCGTGAACCAGTGCGTGATCGCCAACGGCGGGTGAGGGGCGCGCCGACGCCTTGCCCCCACCGCCCTCATGCTCCGGCCTGACCGGAGCATCCAGGCCTTTCCGTTCACGCAAGGCTGCGGTGCGCCGGGCAGCGGGCTTAAGGAGCCGCGACGCTCCTCCGATTACCAAAGGTCGGCTCCTCTCCGTCCTTGAACCGTGCGGCGATCTCTTGGGCGAGCCGATCTCCTTCGAACAATAGGAGTTCATAGGTATAGCGATTGTAGAATTGGATTACGCCGACGATGCCGCGGGTGTGGTTTCCAGCCTGACGTTGATCGCGTCCGGAAACCGCATTGTAGCCGTCTCCTGGCCAGTCCAGAACGGGCCATCTGCCAGGCGGGCGCTAAGCTCACCTTCGCCGTACCGGATGAATCGTTTGATGCTAGCCCAACGGGCGGCATTGACCTCCTCGCCAAGATAGAAGGCGGCGAAATTTACGAAGATCTTGGACAGCGCCCGCCGATGGAGCTGATCGAAGGTTCCCTCAATATGAACGCCAATGGTTGGCTGACCGGTCTTATCGACGCTGGGGTTGATGCCATACTGCGACGGCCCCGCCATCCGCATGTCAAATCCAGCCTGGTTCAGTTCTTCCAAGAAGGCATCGTGTTCCTCCTTAGAAGGAGCAAAGATGGTGACCTTTCGGGTGCCTGACTGCCCATAGACCTCGTCGGGCAGGGAAAATCGCCCGAGCTCCGCACGAGTGAAAATGTCGATCTTTCCGGTTTTTCGATTCTCGATCTGAAGCTGGGTTGCCAGCGGCAGAAGTTGATTGGTCGTTGGATCAAGGCCCGCGATGGCTGCGCCTAACATCTCACCAGCCTCGGTCTGATCCGCCAGTGTAAACCGCAATCGCTGCTGCGGACGCATTTCCTTGGATAGTCGCCCCTGGGTGTAGCGCGCTATGCCCTCCGGCGTGTCGCGTGCGAGCATCTGATCGAGCTCTCGCCCTAGAACAGTGTTGCAGGGATCGCAAACACATTTGAGTGTCGGCGTCTTTGCACCAAAGGTTCCAAATGCTTGGGGGATGACGTGCTCCCGCCCCGAGAACTTCGCCGGATCGCCTTCGCCGCAGTAAATGCAAGCCGAAATCATTTAGAATCGATATCTATAGATCAGTTTGAATCGCCAAATGGGCCTATTCCCGACCCAGCGATTCACCCTAACACGACACCCTCGACGTTGCGAAGTTGAAGTGGCCTGATAGATTTCCGCTCTCTCAAGGCGATACGGTCGCGAAGGGTGCTTTTTGGGCCACTCAAGCAGACGGAGGCGCGAGCTCGTCTGGCGTCCGCTATCCAGCTCAACTCCAATGCCAGCAATCGGCGCCTAGCCACCCATCGGCTTCTCTCCCTCCCACCCCCCCAAATCCCCGGCAGTCCCCCACCA
>NZ_JBNFNU010000539.1:0-2261 GCF_057364445.1 Xanthobacter sp. BG11Y11_SDJG | reverse complement strand
GCGGCCTGGAACAGGCCGGAAGCGCGGCGGGACGGTCGCGGCCGGCATCCGCCGCGAAGGCCGCCCGTACGGCGTCTTCGGCCGCGTCGAGGGCGCCGTCGGCCACCAGCAATTCCGCGCGCAGGAGCTGGGCGGCGATCTGATAAGGGTGCTCCGCCGCGCAGGCGGCGCGCGCCATGGCCTGGGAGAGGCGCGCGGCGCCACCGGGGTGTCGGCCCGGTCTCCCGCTCCAGCTCCTCCGCCTCCACCATGAGAGCCAGCGCATCGGGGGCATCGGCCCCGGCTCCGGCCGCGACCTTCCGGGCGCAGCGCCGGAGGATGCGCACTGCGCGGGCCGGCAGTCCCTCCGCCACGGCGAGATCCGCCCGCGCGGCATCCAGAGCCACCGCCAGAGCCAGGCTCAAGGGCTTGCCGCCCCAGCGCCGCGCCCGCGCCAGAAGCCTCCGGGCGCCGGTGATGTCGCCCAGATCGGCCGCATGCTGGCCGGCATTGACCAGCACCAGCGCCAGCCCGGCCCGCTCGGTCCTGGGCGCCCGCGCACAGCTGGCCAGCGCCTGCAGATAGGCGGCGCTGGCACCGGCCGGATCGCCCCGGCGCTCGTACAGGCTGGCCAAGGCTTCGAGGGTGCGCGCATGGAGGGCGGGATCCTCCCGCGCCTCCACTTCGATAACGCCGAGCAGTTCCGCGGCGGCGGCCAGTTCGCCCGTGTCCTGCAGGGCATTGGCGAGGAAGCGGCGGGTGTTCAGGCGCAGCGCCGCATCGATGCCATCCTCGAGCAGCGCCAGCGCCGCCTTGAGCCGCACGATGGCGTCGTCCATCCGCCCGGCCTCGCGTGCCGCAAGCCCGGCATTGGAAAGCGCCCGCGCCCGCTCGCCCCGGGCCTCGGGGTGGCGTGCGAGCAGGCCGGCGGCTTCGTCATAGCCGGCGGTGGCCTCACCATAGGCACCGCGATGGAAGAGGGCGTTGCCGAGGGTGACCAGAAGGCGCGAGCGGACAAGGCCGGCCTCGGCGGAAGCCTGATCGGGGGGTGGCAGTTCGGCGAGGCCGCGGCGGGCGACCTCTTCCGCCCGGTCGCGATCGCCATCGGCGAGGTGGACGCGGGCGAGCTTCTCCATGAGCGCCGCCGCCTGCTCCCGGCCCGAAGGCGATGCGCCGGTCAGGTCGATGGCCGCATTGAGCAAGGCGGCGGCCTTCGCACGGTCGCCGGCGAGGACCCGCGCGATCGCCTCACTCTCGAGCCGGCTGACCTGGTCGTGCACGGGCGTCCCCCAACGGGGCCGATGCTAGCGCGGCGGGCACTTTGCCGCCAAGGCGGAGCCTCAGTGCGTTTGGAAATTATGGCCCGCGCATGCTGCCGGTGCGCTTAGGCCATGGGCGGACCGCTTACGGCTGGTTCCGGGGACTGGCGCGTCGGTTCCCGCGCCGACAGGCCGCGTCCTCGGCACACGGCACCCCGCCAGGGGGTAGGTTCGTCACGTGACCAGCCCCCGCCGCCGGCCCGGTCTGGTCGGCCCCAAGGGCGACGGGCACATAGAACTCAAGGAGCGCGGCCGAGGCTGAAGGCCGTCAGAGTTTATGGTTCATCAGATGGTTATGGAGCACGCCACAGGCGGGCTGGAGCGGGTGAAGGGAATCGAACCCTCGTATTCAGCTTGGAAGGCTGCTGCTCTACCATTGAGCTACACCCGCGGCCGCCGACGCTTAACACAGCGCTCCGGCAGGTGGAAGATGCCCGACGGCGGAGATCTGGCACCGGCGGCGTCCGCACTGCCAGACCGCGCATAAGCCCTGCGCCGGCCTTCCTCGGCCCACGGCCGACGGTTGCGGCTGGCGGCGCCTTTGCGCGCGAACGACGGGTGGTGGAGGGGGTTGGATTCGAACCAACGTAGGCAGAGCCAACGGATTTACAGTCCGTCCCCTTTAACCACTCGGGCACCCCTCCAACGACGCCCGTCGTCCCTGTCTCCGCGCCGAGTGTGGCAAGGAGCCTGGCGGCAGGCCTGTGATGGAAGTGGCGCCATCAGCCGTGCACGGACCCGAGCGTTGCGCTCAAATCCCCGCCAAGGAGCGGCTTTATGTGAAACCGGACGGTTCAAGTCAACCGGAAATCGCTCCCCGAGAAGCAGCCCCGGCCGCGGCCTGTGGATGGTCCGGCGACCGGGGCCGGGATGGGGACCGGCGACCACAGCCGGCCATCCCGCGAGGCGCGCCACCCCATGCCGCCGCGAGGCCGCTTCCGCCGTGCGACGTGCGAGCGCCCT
>NZ_JBNFNU010000538.1:0-2262 GCF_057364445.1 Xanthobacter sp. BG11Y11_SDJG | reverse complement strand
CGCGGCCGCGGGCGGGCTCGCCGCCGCCTTCGACGGCTTCCTGGAGGCGCTCGGCCTGCCGTCGCGGCCGGATGCGGGGCTGCCGGAGATCGAGCGCTTCGAGGCCTTCGCAGCGGCGCTGGATGCCTGTGCGGCGGCGGATCATTCGGTGGTGTTCGACCCCGATTTCGACGCGCTGGCGCCGGCGCTGCGCGCGCTCGGCGAGAGCGTGTCCGGGGCGAAGGGGGCGGAGGCCCGGCTGGTCGGGCATTTCGCCCGCGAGGAGATGGTGCGCATCCCGCTGGACGACCTGGAGCGCGACTGGCGCGCCGCCGCCGCGTCCGCCTGGCCGCTGCGCGTCACCCGGCTCGCCAAGGTGCGCAACCTGCTGGCCACCTATGCCGCCTCCGGCAAGCCCGAACCGCAGGAGGTGCTGCCGATCCTGCGCCGCCTCAAGGGCCACCTCGACGACATCGCCGCCAATCCGCTCGCGGGCGGAAAGCTCGGCTTTGCCGGCCTCGACAGCGACATTCCCGCCATGGCGGCGCATCTTTCGCGCTGCGCCGAGCTGCGCCGGGCCTTCTCCGAACTGCCGCTCGACGATGCGGAGGCGCAGGAGGCGATCGATGCCTTCGCGGCCGTCGCCATGGCCGGCGAGGACCGCTACGGCGTGCGCCCGGCGGCCGATGCCCTGCGCGCCGCCATGGACGCCTTCGCCGCCGCCGGGCGCGCCTTCACCGACGCGGCGGGCTGCGACCCGGCGGCCATCATGCCGCGCGATCGCTCGGCGAACTGGCCGGGGCGATGGACGAGATCGAAGCCGCCCAGACCGCGCTCGCCGACTGGAGCAGCTGGTGCGCGGTGAAGCACCGCGCCACGGAAGCCGGGCTCGGCCCCCTGGTGGAGGCGCTGGAGGCGGGACGTCTGTCGCCCGACTTCATGGGCTCGGCCTTCCGTCTCGCTTATGCCCGCTGGTGGGCGCCGCTGGTGCTCGATGCCGTCCCGGCTTTGCGCGAGTTCCGCCGCTTCAAGCACGAGCACGCCATCGGCGACTTCCGGGCCCTGGACGATTTCGTGCGCGGGCAGGCGAGCGCGCGCGTGCGCCACCGCATCGCCCACGGGCTGCCGCCGGCGCACGGCGTGCCGCGCAATTCGGAGCTCGGCCTCCTCAATCATCAGATGGCGCTCAAGCGGCCGAGCAAGTCGATCCGCGAGATGATCGCCGCCATGCCGCAGAGCTTCCCGAAGCTCGCGCCCTGCCTGCTCATGTCGCCGCTCTCCATCGCCCAGTATCTGCCGCCCGCCCACCCGCTGTTCGACGTGGTGATCTTCGACGAGGCCTCGCAGATCACCACCTGGGACGCGGTGGGCGCGATCGCGCGGGCGCGCCAGACGGTGATCGTCGGCGATCCCAAGCAGCTCCCGCCCACCAATTTCTTCGCCCGCAACGAGGAGGACGACGCGGAGATCGAGGACCACCAGAAGGACCTGGAGAGCATCCTCGACGAGGCCCGCACCAGCGGCCTGCCGGTGCGCTATCTGACCTGGCACTACCGCAGCCGCGACGAGAGCCTGATCGCCTTCTCAAACGGGGCCTATTACGGCAACCGGCTCGTCACCTTCCCGGCCCCCGAGACGGGGCGGCGCGCGGTGCAGCTGAAGCGCGTGCCCGAGGGCGTCTATGTGGGCGGCCAAAGCGGCAGCCGCACCAATCCGCTGGAAGCGCGCGCGGTGGCGGATGAGGCGGCGGCGCGCATGCGCGCGGCGCTCGATCTGCCGGAAAAGGCGCGCCCGACGCTCGGCATCATCACCTTCAACCTGCCGCAGCAGGCGCTGATCCAGGACCTGCTGGACAAGGCGCGGCGCGATGATCCGGCGCTCGAATGGTTCTTCTCCGAGGACCGCTTCGAGCCCACCATCGTCAAGAACCTGGAGAACGTGCAGGGCGACGAGCGCGACGTGATCCTGTTTTCCATCACCTACACCAAGGACGCCGCTGGCGTGCGGCGCATGAATTTCGGCGCCCTCAACCGCGACGGCGGCGAGCGCCGCCTCAACGTCGCCATCACCCGCGCCCGGCAGGAAATGCTGGTGTTCTCCGGCACCGAAGCCGAGCATCTCGACCTGTCGCGAACCGCGGCGCTGGGCGTGCGCCACCTCAAGGCGTTCCTCGACTATGCCGCGCGCGGGCCGGCGGCGCTGGCGCGCCCGACCGTGGCTCGGTGGGCGCGGCCGAATCCCCGTTCGAGGAGGCGGTGGCGATCGCGCTCGCGCGCGCGGTGG
>NZ_JBNFNU010000537.1:0-2262 GCF_057364445.1 Xanthobacter sp. BG11Y11_SDJG | reverse complement strand
TTGATGACCGCCTTGGTGGCCGCGCCGTCTCCGGCGCCGCGCGCACCCGCACCTTCAGCACCTCGCGCCCGTCGGCAAGGGTCGCGACCCCGTCCAGCGCGTCTCGCCCGCCCTTGGGCGTCGCCCGCACCGTCACCTCCACGCCGTCCGCCACCGCGCGCCAGAAGGCCAAGGCCGCCGGCTCAGAACACGTTCGGGTAGATGTAGTAGTCGATCACGCGCTGCAGGAAGAAAATGAGGAGGATCAGCACCATGGGCGACAGATCGATGCCGCCGAAGCTCGGCAGCACGTTGCGGATCGGCGCCAGGACCGGCTCGGTCACGCGGTAGAGGAACTCGCCCACGCTGCGCACGAAGCTGTTGTGGGAGTTCACCACGTTGAAGGCGACCAGCCAGGACAGCACCGCCGCGGCGATCAGCACCCAGACGTAGATCTCCAGAATGATGAGGATGATGTCGAGCAGCGCGCGCATGGCCGAAGGAGCCCTCGGGAAGGATCGGCAGAACCAATAGCCTCCCCGAGGGTCATCGAACAAGGGCGGTGCGGCACAATGCGTACGCGCCGGTCGCTTGGGCCGGGCTGGCACGCCGCCGGACGGCAACCACGGCCCCTGCCCTTACCACCCTCTTCGCTGCCGGCCGTCATGCCCGGCTCGTCTGGGGGCACTTACCGCGCGGCGCGTGCCGTCGCTTCATGCAGGACGCGGTCCCCGCAGAGTGCATCCCCCGCACGAGCCGGGGATGGCGGCACGAACACTTCCGCGGCGGGAACCGCCCACAGGCGTCGCGCCCGCCCGAGCCCGCTAGCCGCTGGTCGCGGTATCGTCCTGCGGCCGGGACGGATCGGCGAGGGTGCCGGCGCCGGGCGTTTGGACGTGTCCGTCAGGTGCGGGCGCGCATGGGGGCCGGCCGCCGGCATCTCCGGCGCCTCGATGGGCCGCCGCTTGCCGCCGGCCGGGCTCACCCGGCCCGTGGCCTTGGTCGACGGCCGGTTGGCCGCCTGCTTGGCCGCCGGTTTCGCCGCGGCGGCGGGGCGCTTGCTGGTTGCCATATGTCATCTCCTGGGCCGGTCCACCATGGGCCGGCCGCCATGGAGGACAACCACCCGGGCGGCGTCCGCGTTCCGCCAGCCCATGCGCGGGGCGGGCGCCGCTTCAGATCGCCGCTTGACTTGGCGGGCGGGGGCAGGCAGCTTCCCGCCGCCTTGTGGGGGCGCGGGCCTAGCCCGTTCAATCTCGCGGATGACGATGCGCAGCTATCTGGACTTCGAGAAGCCGGTCGCCGAACTCGAGGCCAAGGTGGAGGAGCTGCGCGCCCTCGCCGCCTCCGGAGACGGCGTCGCCATCGGCGACGAGGTACAGCGCCTTGAGGTCCGGGCCGGCGAGGCGCTGGTCGCGCTCTACGCCAACCTCACCCCCTGGCAGAAGACCCTGGTGGCGCGGCATCCCGCGCGGCCGCACTTCGCCGACTTCGCCAAGGCCCTGTTCGAGGATTTCACGCCGCTCGCGGGCGACCGCAAATATGGCGAGGACGAGGCCATCATCGGCGGCTTCGCCCGCTTCCGCGGCGAGGCGGTGTGCGTGCTGGGCCATGAGAAGGGCTCCACCACCGAGACCCGCATCCGCCACAATTTCGGCATGGCGCGCCCCGAGGGCTACCGCAAGGCGGCGCGCATCATGGAGCTGGCCGACCGCTTCGGCACGCCGCTGATCTCGCTGGTGGACACCGCCGGCGCCTATCCCGGCATCGGCGCCGAGGAGCGCGGCCAGGCCGAGGCCATCGCCCGCTCCACCGACGCCTGCCTCTCGCTCCGCGCGCCCAACGTCTCGGTGATCATCGGCGAGGGCGGCTCGGGCGGGGCGATCGCGCTCGCGACCGCCAACAAGGTGCTGATGCTGGAGCACGCCATCTACAGCGTGATCTCGCCCGAGGGCGCCGCCTCCATCCTCTGGCGCGACACCGCCAAGGCGCAGGACGCGGCCACCAACATGAAGATCACCGCGCAGGACCTGCTGAAGTTCGGCATCATCGACGCGATCGTGAAGGAGCCCACGGGCGGCGCCCACCGCGACGGGGAGGCGGCCATCGCCGCCACCGGCGAGGCCATCGCCGACGCCCTGTCCTCCCTCGCCGGCCTCGACGCGACGCGGTGCGCAAGGCGCGGCGCGAGAAGTTCCTCGCCATCGGCCGCCAACCTCTAGAGGCAGCCTGAGGAGCCCCGCAGCCGCGCCGCGGCCGAAGCCGCTTGCCCGCCCGGCGCGC
>NZ_JBNFNU010000536.1:0-2274 GCF_057364445.1 Xanthobacter sp. BG11Y11_SDJG | reverse complement strand
CGCCGCTCCACCTCCCGCCGGCACCGGTCCAGGCCGCCGCCATCGGCAGCGACGCGCCGATCCAGCCCACCGGCGTGAAGACCATCCCCGTCAAGCGCGCCGCCGCCCCGGCGTCCGCCGCCGCTTCACCCCGACGGTCGGCGCCCTCGGCTATGCCGGCCCGACACAGGTCTCGCAGTTCTCGCCGCCCACCGCCGCCTTCACCGCGGACGGCCGCCCGAACACCCGCAGCGCAGCCAAATCCAGCGATCGGCTGGCCCCCCGCGCGCCGGTCGCCGTTCAACTGGCGTCCGTGCCCGAACTGACGGCGGAGGAACGGGCGCGCTACGAGGCGAGCGTGTGGCCAGTGCTCGACGGCTCCGACATGGCGAGCGCCGCGCGCAAGCCGGAGCCGGCTGCCTTGGTGCGCACCGCCTCGCTGGCGCCGACGCCGCTTCCGCCCGCTGGCGGCAGCGCCAGCCGCACCCCAATTCCTGCCAGCGCCCGCTCGGGCTGGATCATCCAGGTCGGTGCCTTCGACGGGGAGAAGCAGGCCCGCGCCCGGCTCGATGCCGCCCGCGCCAAGGCAAAGACGCTGCTCGCCAAGGCGGACGCCTATACCGAGACGGTGGCGAAGGGCTCGGGCCAGCTCTACCGCGCCCGATTCTCCGGGCTCGACGAGAAGGGCGCCCGCGAGGCTTGCCGTTTACTCCAGCGTAACGATTTCGGCTGCATGACTCTCAAGAATTGAAGTCTTGAGGGAGAATCAGCCATGTTTGCGCAGGATCACTTCCTTGGCTTGATTGATCCGGGCCGCAAGATAGCTGGATCCGCCATGATCGGGGTGGAGCTTCTTCATGAGGGCGCGGTGGGCCGCCCGGACGCTGGCCGCGTCCGCGCCCGGCTCAAGCCCAAGAATCTGATAGGCCTCCTGCTCGGTCATCGCGCCGCCGCCGACCGACGCCCCGCCGCTGCCGCCGACGCTCCCCGGACCCTGATCGCCCTCAACGTTCTCACGCCAGGCGGGCGCCCGGCGGTCGAGATAAGCTTCGAGTAGAGCGAGCGACTGCGGATCGCAGACGCGCCGGAGCGCCAGAAGTTCGGGCACCGCGAAGCTGTCCAGCGCGCGCCCCGCATGGTCCCCGCCGATCACCCGCCCGGTGAGGTCGCCGCTGGCGTGGTCAAGTTCCATCTCGAGGAGCGGCGAGCGCACGCGCGAAATCTGCGGCGGCCTTGCCTGCGATCGGAACATGCCGCCGAACATCCCGCCCAGCGCCGCGCCGACCCCGCCGGGATCGAGCCGGCCGAGCAGCATGATGCCGACCGCCGCGAGCGGCACCACCGCGGCATAGCGCCCGGTCACCAGCGCGCCCGCGGCACCGAGCAGGGCGGCGTAAGCGAGCGAGCGGAACAGGATCGCCACCAGCACCTTCGGGTCGGCCTTGGTCCAGAGCTTGAGGCCGTAGAGGCCGAGCGCCAGCAGCGCGACGCCGGCGATGAGACTGATCACCTTGAGGGCTCCTATCCGCCGAGGGCCGAAATGAGCTTGAGCGCGCCGGCATCGCGCCGCGCGGTGAGGGCCGGCGCGCCCGCCGGCCGCATAGGCGGCCACCGCTTCCAGCAACTGCCGCAGTTGCGCCGCCGCGCGCGCATCGAAGCGGCAATAGGCGCCGCCGGTCACGGCCGCGAGCGCGCGGAAACAGCGTTCCACGTGCGGCTCCTCGCCTTCCTGGAACACGAACAGCCGCACGCCGCGCAGCGCCAGCTGGCCGGCGAGCGCGTGCAGGCGGTCCTCGCTCTCTTCCAGCGCGTCGCCCACGAACACGGCGGCGCGCAGGCCCGAGCGCTCGGCCTCGTTCAGCAGGTGCGACAGGACGCGGTTGATCTGGGTCAGTCCACCCTCGCAGGCAATGCTGCGCATCAGGCGGCCGAGCGTCGCCGCGTCGCCGACGAAGGGCGAGGCCCGGCATTCGCTCTGGCCGCGATAATAGACGATCTGCATGTCGAGCCCGCCATGCCGCGCGGCGGCGGCGAACATGCCCGACTGAATCTCGCAGGCGAGGTTCCAGGTGGGCTGGCGCGACGCGGTGGCATCAAGCGCGAAGGCGAGCCGCCCGCGCCCCGCGGCGGTGCCGGGCGCGCGCTTCACCGCGTCGAGGAAGCGCGCCGTGTCGTCCGCGCTGGACAGGCTCCCCGCGGGAGCCGATGTGACGTCCTTGCCCTTGTTCTCGACCATGGATCGCGCCGTTCCTTCGCCTCCACCACATAGGGGGCAAAGGGCCGCGCCCGACGGAA
>NZ_JBNFNU010000535.1:0-2278 GCF_057364445.1 Xanthobacter sp. BG11Y11_SDJG | reverse complement strand
GGCCGCCGATGTGCGCGCCCCGGCGCAAATCCCGCTCCGGTGCCGCCATGGCGCTGGCCGCCCATCGCGACATGATCGCCCGCCAGTACGCCAACGGCTACGCGGAGGTGTTCGCGATCGGCGTCCCGCCGCTCGGCGGCGCCCCGCTCGCCCCAGTGCGGCTGGAAGACGCGTTCCTCGCCTTCCTCGCCGCGTTTCCCGACAGCCACATCGCCCGCAAGTTCGGTCCGGAGGCGGCCGAGGCGGTGCGCGCGGAGGCCGCGGCGGTGCGGCTCGATATCGGCGGGGTGGCGGACGCGGCGCGCCATCGCCGACTCATGGCCTTCGACGCGCATCTGAAGAAGCGCGGCCTCAATCCCGGCACCAGCGCCGATCTCACGGTCGCCGGTTGCTTCGCCGCTCTGCTTCTGGCGGCGGAGGCGCGCGCGGCTCAGGCGTAGCGGCGCGCCGCCTCCCGGCCGATCCGGCCGTCATGGAGGGCGCTCGCCACCAGGGCGCCGGCGATCCCCCTGCGCGCCAAGGCGTCGAGGTCGGCCTCGCCCCGCACGCCGCCAGCGGCGTAGATGCGGGCCGCAGGCTTCATGGCCTGGGCGGTGTCGAGCGCCGCGACGTCCGGCCCCGCGCCGGAGCCGACCCGTGCCAGCGCCATGACGATGACGTCCTCGGGCCACAGCTCCGGCGCCGCGTGCACCTGCGGCGGCCCGCGCAGGCCCCGCGCATCACGGTCGAGGGAGAGGATCACCCCCGGCACGGCGAGCGCCGCGCGCGCCTCATCGAGCCCGCAGAGGCTTTCCGTGCCCACCACCGGCGCGCCGAGACCGGCGCTCAATCGGGCCGCAAGAACAGCCGGCGCCGTCTCGCCCGCATCAACCCAGAGCGTGAGCGCTGGAAATCGCGCACGCACCGCGCGAATCTCGGTATCGTGATGCCCGCTGCCCGTGATGGCGTCGATGTCTGCAACGTAGAGGGTGCGGAACGGCGCGATCTCCAGCAGCCGCGGAACCACAGCGAGGGGATCGGCGGAAGGGGCGAGGTCGGAATTCCAGGGCCGATAGGCTTGCCGCTCACCCTGGACGGCACGCACCACTTGACCTCCCTTCAGGTCAAGGACGGGAATAAGCTGCATGCGGACGATTCCCGGAAATCGTCCGCCGGGAGAGGGACGAGATGCGCGTCTTCATCTGCGAGTACGTGACATCGGGCGGGCTGCGCGACAAGCCCCTGCCGGAAACGCAATTGCCCGCCGCGCTTCAGCTGCGCGACGCCCTGATCCGCGACCTCGAGACCCTCCCCGGCATCAGCACCATCCTCGCCTATGACGACCGCCTGCCGAAGCCGAACGAGGACGCCGTGCCGGTGAGCAAGGGCGACGACCCATGGATCTCCTGGTCCGGCCTCGCCAACGAGGCGGACGTGGTGTGGCCGGTGGGGCCGGAGACCGGCGGCGTGCTCGCGCGCATGGTGCGGCTGATGCACGAGAGCGCGGACCGGCTCATCGCCGCCGCGCCGTCGGCGATCGACCTCGTCTCCAGCAAGCTGCGCACGGCGCAGGTGCTGGCGCAGAACTTCATTCCCCATGTGCCGACCTACACCCTCGACACCGTCCCGGCCGATATCAAGGGCGACCTCATCACCAAGCCGGACGACGGCGCGGGGGCGGAGAACACGCGCGCCTGGCCCAATCGCGAGGCCTTGCCCCGCAACGGGCGCCTGGTGGTGCAGCCGTTCGTGAACGGCACGCCGGTAAGCCTCACCGTTCTGGTGCGTCCGGACGGGGCCACTTTGCTCGCCGCCAATCAGCTGCACATGAGCCACCTCGTCGGCGTGCTTTCGCTCACCGGCGTGACCGTGGGCGCCATCGAGGATGGGGATGGCGCGCTCGCGGTGCTGGCGCAGAAAGTGGTGGCGGCGATCCCCGGCCTGGCGGGCATCATCGGCATCGACGTCATCCTTTCGCCCTCCGGTCCGCTGGTGGTGGAGGTGAACCCGCGCGTGACCGTCGCCTATGCGGGGCTCCATGCGGCTCTGGGCGTCAATCCCGCGGCCTTCCTGCCGGAGCTGATCCGCGACGGCAAGCCGCCCGCCATGCCGCATCTGCCGCGACCGCGGCCGGTGGAACTGGACCTGCGCTGATCGGCCTCGGCCCCGCGGCGAGGGCGCGAATCCGCCATTGCCGGAGAATTTTCCCCCCGATCATCTTGATCTTGCACGCCCGAGCGGCTCCCCATGGGGATGCCCCTCAGGCGGCCGCCGGCCGGCGCGCCGGGGGCGCCTCGCG
>NZ_JBNFNU010000534.1:0-2281 GCF_057364445.1 Xanthobacter sp. BG11Y11_SDJG | reverse complement strand
GCGCGTGCCGGCCGTCCGGTCCGCCGTTCGCCCCGGAGCCGGGGACCGGCCGCAGGTTCTGGCGGTGCGCGACGTGCCGGCGCAGCCCGATCCTTACCGCATTCGCCCCTGGTGGACATCCGGGGGGAGGCTGTGCATGTTAGCGCCGCCCTCGCCGGGGTCGGCCCAAGGAAAGCCGGACGGCGGGATTGGCGTGGAGGTGTCGCGGTGGTGGATGTCGAGACGCGCAAGAGGCAGGTCCTGGAAGTCATCGCGGAAGAGGCTGCCGTCGATCCGTCCATCGTGGACGAGAGCACCACCGTCTCCGACCTCGGGATCGGCTCGCTCGATCTCGTGGAGCTGATCTTCAAGATCGAGGACCGCTTCCAGATCGAGATTCCGTCCGAGGGGCCGCTGGAGAGCACCGACGTGCCGGTCTTCACGCTGGTCGACCACGTGATCGCGCTCGTCGACGCCAAGGCCGGGCGGGCCTCCGCCTCGTCCGCGGGCTGAATGCAAGGCGGGACACTTTTATGAGCCGGCGCGTCGTCATCACGGGCCTCGGGGCGATCTCGTCCATCGGCGCGAACGTCGGCGAGCATCTCGCGAGCCTGAAGGCGGGCAAGGTGGGCATCGGCCCGACCCGCCTCATGGACGGCACGCAGCTGCGCGTGAAGTGCTTCGCCGAGGCCGCCGATTTCAATCCCGACGCCTTCCTTGAGCCGCGCCAGCGCGGCCTCATGGACCGCAACTCCGAATTGGCCCTGGCGGCCGCCCGCGAGGCGGTGGCGGAGGCCGGCGATGCGCTGGACGGCGTGGCGCCGGAAAGAGCGGGCGTGATCTACGGCGCTTCGGTCGGCTTCCAGTCCATCGAGGACGGGTATCACCGGCTGAACGCCACGCCGCCCGGACGCCCGCATCCCTTCACCGTGCCGCGCTCCATGCCGTCCTCGTCGGCGAGCCAGATCTCCATGGCGCACAGGGTCCTGGGGCCGTCCTTCTCGGTGGCTTCCGCCTGCTCCTCGGCGAGCCACGCCATCGGCCTGTCGTTCCAGATGATCCGCTCCGGCCTTCTCGACGTGGCGCTCTCGGGCGGCAGCGAGGCGCCGCACACGGTGGGCCTGCTGAAGAGCTGGGAGGCGCTGCGGGTGCTGAGCCCGGACGGCTGCCGCCCGTTCTCCGCCGACCGCAACGGCCTCGTCCTCGGCGAGGCGGCGGCGTCGTGGTGCTGGAGGAATTGGAGCGCGCGCGCGGCCGCGGCGCCCAGATCCTCGCCGAGGTGGTCGGCTTCGGCATGAGCGCCGACGGCAACGACCTCACCGCCCCCGACGGCACCAGCACCGCGCGCGCCATGCGCCTCGCTCTGGCAGATGCCGGGATCGCGCCCGAGGCCATCGACTATGTGAGCGCCCACGGCACCGGCACGGTGCTGAACGACAAGACCGAGACGGCGGCGCTGCGCGCGGTTTTCGGCCCTAGGCTCGACACGGTTCCGGTTTCCTCCACCAAGTCCATGCACGGCCATTGCCTGGGCGCGGCCGGCGCGCTGGGCGTGCTCGGCACCGTGCTCGCCATGCGCGAGGGCTTCGTGCCGCCCACCATGGGCTATCGCATTCCGGACCCCGACTGCGCGCTCGACTGCGTGCCCAACGCCGCGCGCGACCACGCGGTGGAGCATGCGCTGGTGAACGCCTTCGCCTTCGGCGGCCTCAATGCCGTCCTGGCGCTCAAGGCCTGGCATTGAGCGGAGCGCCGTTCGCGGTTGATTTCCGTCGCCCGCTGCTGGTGGCGCGCTTTCCCGTCGCCCAGCACATGCTCTCCTGGTCCATCGGCCGGCCGGCTTCGTCACCGCGCAGGCGGCGGCGATCCTCGAAGTGCGCGATGCAGACCTGACACCGGACGTGGACCCGCGCGCTCTGCTGGCGGAGCGTCTCGTCGCGGCGGGGCTCGCCGATGCGGTGGGTCTGATGACCTCGCGCGACATCGCCCGCCACCATCTGGCGACCCGGCAAGTGGAGGGGGTGACGGCGGCTGCCCTCGTCACGCTCGGGCTCAACAATGGCGAGCGGGTGGGGGCGCGCACCGCCGCGCCGGCGCGCGTCGGCACGGTGAACATCATCGCCGCGGTCGCGGTGCCGCTCGCCCCGGCGGCGCTGGTGGAGGCGCTCTCCCTGGTGGTGGAGGCGCGCACCCTGGCTATCCTGGAGGCGGGCTATTGCCGGCAGGGGCAGGATGCGCCGGTGACGGGCACCGGCACCGACTGCGTGGTCATGAGCGCGCCCGCCGCCGGGCCGGGCGCGGC
>NZ_JBNFNU010000533.1:0-2284 GCF_057364445.1 Xanthobacter sp. BG11Y11_SDJG | reverse complement strand
GGCCGCCGCCGAGCCGACGCGGCCGACGGTCTTCTCCCCGGCCATGATCTCGCTGCCCGGCGCCGGGGGCGGCATCGAGCAGCGCCTGCACGCGCGGGTGCGGGGCGTGCCGCGGTGCTGCATGCGCGCCACCACCTCCTGGCCCACATAGCAGCCCTTCTTGAAGTCCACCCCGCCGAGCTGGTCCATGTCCGCCTCGTGGGGGAAGGCGTCGCCATAGGCGAAGTCCGGCCCGCCCTTGGGGATGCCGAGGTCGATGCGGTGCGCCTCGTAGGCGGAGGCGTCGTCGGAGAGTGCGGCAGCGGCCTCGGCAGGCAGGATCAGCCGGCCGCCCAGCGCCTCCAGGCGGGGATCGGGAAACAGCCGGCCCTCCGGAGCCGCCGCGCCGCCGAACACCGCCGCCACCGCGAGGTCGTCCGCCGCCGCGCACGTCACCTGGGCGCGCAGCTTGTAGAAGCCGAGGCGCTTCAGCAGGTCGGCGGCTTGGCTCTGCGGCGCGTCCAGCAGGAAGCTGTCGCCGCCTTCGTCATAGAGCAGGAAGTCGGCGATGATCTTGCCCTGCGGGAACAGCAGCGCGCCGTAGCGCGCGCCGCCCTCGGGCAGATCGGCGACGTTGCAGGTGAGGATATTGTGCAGGAAGTGCCGCGCATCGGGGCCATGGACACGAATGAGCGCACGATCAGTCAAATGAACGACGGGCATGGGACCGTCCTTGTCAGAAATAAAAACTCATCATAAAGCCCGCTGCGCCCTGCCCTCAAGAGCGAGACCCGCGCCATGGCCCAGACCTTCGACCTCCTCATCAAGGGCGGCACCGTGGCGACGCCGGCCGGCATCGGCGGCGCCGACATCGGCGTCACCGGCGGGCGCATCCAGGCCATCGGCGACCTCGCGCGCGCCGACGGGGGCAAGGTGGTGGACGCGCGCGGCCTCCACGTCCTGCCGGGCGTGATCGACACCCAGGTGCATTTCCGCGAGCCGGGCCTCGACCACAAGGAGGACCTGGAGACGGGCTCGCGCGCCGCCGTCATGGGCGGGGTGACGGGCGTGTTCGAGATGCCGAACACCATCCCGCAGACCACCTCCGCCACGGCCCTCGAAGACAAGGTGCAGCGCGCCACCGCGCGCATGCACTGCGACTTCGCCTTCTATGTGGGCGGCACGCACGACAACGTGAACGACCTGCCGGAGCTGGAGCGCCTGCCCGGCGCCGCCGGCATCAAGGTGTTCATCGGCTCGTCCACCGGCTCGCTGCTGGTGGCGGACGATCCGGGCGTGAAGGCGATCCTCAAGGCGATCCGCCGCCGCGCCGCCTTCCATTGCGAGGACGAGCCGCGCCTGCTGGAGCGCAAGGGCCTGCGCGTGCCCGGGGATGCCTCGTCCCATCCGGTGTGGCGCGACGAGGTGGCGGCGCTCACCGCGACGAAGCGCCTGGTGGCGCTCGCCCGCGAGACCGGGGCGCGGGTGCACGTGCTGCACGTGACCTCGGCGGAGGAGATGGACTTCCTGGCGGGCGCCAAGGACGTGGCCTCGGTCGAAGTAACGCCGCACCACCTCACCATGGCCGCGCCCGACTGCTACGACCGCCTCGGCACGCTCGCCCAGATGAACCCGCCGGTGCGCGGCGAGCGCCACCGCGCGGGCCTTTGGGCCGGCATCGCCAATGGCGTCGTCGACGTGCTCGGCTCCGATCACGCCCCCCACACGCTGGAGGAGAAGGCCAAGCCCTATCCCGACAGCCCCTCGGGTATGACCGGGGTCCAGACCCTGGTGCCGCTGATGCTCGACCACGTGGCGGCGGGCCGCCTCACGCTGGAGCGCTTCGTCGATCTCACCAGCGCCGGGCCGGCGCGGCTGTTCGGCACCGCCCTCAAGGGCCGCATCGCGGTCGGCTACGATGCCGACTTCACGGTGGTGGACCTGAAGCGGCGCGCCACCATCACCAATGGCTGGATCGCCTCGCGCGCGAAGTGGACGCCCTACGACGGCGTCGAGGTCACCGGCTGGCCGGTGGGCACCTTCGTGCGCGGCGCCAAGGTGATGTGGGAAGGCGAACTGACCGCCCCCGCCACCGGCGCGCCGATCCGCTTCCTGGAGACGCTGGCGGGGCGTTGAGCCCCGCCGGGCACAGGTCCGGCCGCGCACTATCTGCAGATTCCGCACCGCCGTTATGCTCCGGCTTGACCGGAGCATCCATGCGCCTCGCCGCGCCGCGCCCGGCCGCAATATGGGCCCTCCGGTCAAGCCGGAGGGCGACGGCGGGGGCAGGGCGACGGCGCTCGCG